>CAYSHJ010000434.1:0-29587 GCA_964430385.1 uncultured Planctomycetaceae bacterium | reverse complement strand
GCCCAATGGCACTCACTTTGTCCGACGTTCAACTTCACGTTGCTGTTCGACGTAGCTGAATTCGCAAGAATTCAGCCGGTTTCGGCGATCCTCTGAACTCTTGCGAGTTCAGCTACAGGTCAAAGTGAGTGCCATTGGGCTGACGCCGCCCGGCTCGCCAAAAACGTCTCATTCGTGACGCGCGATAAGACCGCACGTGGACATCATTCACGGCTGCTGTCCCCACGCGAAAAAAAACGGGACAGGCGTCCTCGCCTGTCCCGTGCAGTTCGCTCACCGAATGGAGATGCCAGCCGTTATGGGCAGATCGTCAGCATAACGTCAGCCACGTGAGGTCGTCGCCGCCGGTGAAATAGTCAAAGAAGTCATCTTGGTCGGCAACATCGATGACAACGTCGCCTCCCACGATCTCATCAGACGGGTCGCCGTCGCCGATGCCCGCGACCACCGTGTCCGTTCCGCCTTGGCCGTCGATGTTGTCATCGCCGTCACCACCGATCAGGAGATCCAGCCCCTCGCCGCCACGCAGTGTATCGTTGCCGGCGCCACCGACGTAGTCATCGCCCAGAATGATATCGTTGCCGGCTTGGCCATTCACGACGTCGTCCCCACCTCCACCAGCCATCAAGTCGTTGTCGTTGCCGCCGTACATGGAGTCGTTGCCATCCCCGCCGAGGAGCACATCGAACCCCGCATTGCCGTTAACGAGGTCGTCCTCAGTGCCGCCACAGATCGTGTCGTCACCGATGTCGCCGAGGAGGCTGTCGTTGCCAGATTCGCCGTCGATGTGGTCATTCCCACTCTGGCCGTTCGCGGTGTCAGCGCCATCGCCGAGCGTGATCGTGTCGTCTCCTGACCCACCCAGGGCATTGTCGGCTTCAGAAAGACTGGTCCCAGTGTCGGTGATGGTGTCATTGTCGTCCTGACCGTTGAGGACATCATTCCCGTCGCCGCCTTCCAAGGTGTCATCGCCGGTACCACCCAGCAGGTTGTCCCTCCCGGCACCCCCCAGGAGGCTGTCGTTGTCACCGCTGCCATTCAGCGTATCATTTCCGTCCTCGCCATCGAGCGTGTCATCGCCGGTGCCACCGGACATGTTATCGCTACCACTGCCGGGAGTGGCCACGCCGTCGCCACCAGCGAGCGAGTCATCGTCGCTGCCACCATCCATCGTGTCGTTGCCGGCGCCACCCAGGAGCGTATCGCCGTCCAGATCACCGAGCAGCGAGTCGTGGCCAGCGCCACCTTCGATGGCGTCGTCCCCAGCGCCGCCATTAATCGTGTCATTGCCGCCGAAACCAAACAACGCATCGTCGCCACCACCACCGACGATCGAATCGTTGCCAGTGCCGCCGCCAATCAAATCGGCGGCCGCGGTACCGGTGAGGGTCGTTTTTCCAGTGAAGAGTGTCGCGTCAATCAAGGCTCCGGCCGGATCGGTACTCGTCAACTTGGCCGTTTCGATGCTGGTGTGGTTCGCTGCGGCACCCGAGGAGTCTGAATAAGTCGTGCTGTCCAAAAGGAACGAGAGAGAGCCGGAAACCACGAGCAGATCGGTGCCGCTACTGCCCTTGAGCGTGTCGTCACTGCCAGTGACGCCGGTGATCGTGTCGTTCCCTTCCTGGCCGTCGAGCGAATCGTTGAATTCACTGCCCCTGATACTGTCATTGCCCCCGCCGGCCTTCACGGTGACCAATCCGTCCAGTCCGCCGTACCCATGGGCCGCGTCTACTGCGATGAGATTGATGTTGTTATTGAACGTCCCCGTGCAATTGACCTTGAGCGAGGTCACGGCGGACGCAAGGATGGCCTTCGAACTTCCGTTCACGGTCACACTGCCGCCGCCCGTAGCGCTGACCGTGACGCTGTCCGCGGCAGTGACATTGATCGTCACATCGGTGCCGCGTCAGCCAAACAGCATCGTCAGCGGTTTGCCGTCGACTAACCGGTGCGGGCGGCCGAGTTGATCGTGAATCTCGGCTTCCGGCGAGAGGCCCAGCCCGTGATAGACGGTGGCGATCATGTCTTCGGGCGAGACGGGATTCGTTTTCGGATACGCCGCGTCTTTGTCGCTGGAGCCGTAGATTTGACCGCCTCGAATGCCGCCGCCAGCGAACACGGCCGATTGGCAGGCACCCCAGTGGTCGCGGCCTTGAGACGGATTGAGTTTCGGCGTGCGACCGAACTCGCCCCACATCGCGATCAGCGTTTCGTCGAACAAGCCGCGACCGGACAAGTCTTCGACCAGCGCCGAGAAACCTTGATCGAGCGACGGCAGGCAGTAATACGCCTTGAGCATGTTGGTGCCGGTCAGTCCCTCGAACGGGCCGTGATTGTCCCACACATTCGCGACGTTGCCGCTCGTCTGGATGTACATCCAACTGATCGTGACCAACCGCACGCCGGACTCGACCAAGCGTCGAGCCAACAATAAGCTCTCGCCGTATTCATTGCGACCGTAGCGATCGCGTGTGCGCGGGTCTTCCAGTTCCAGATTGAATGCGCGCTTGGCAACCGGCGATGACAACATGCTGATCGCTTGCTGGCGGTAGCTGTCCAAACCGAGCGCCGACTTCTCGGTCATGTACCGCCGGTCGATGTCCTCGATGACGTTCAGCAGTCCGCGCCGCGCGAGCAGTCGCGTTTCGTGAACTTCCGGCGGCAGCGTGATACCGTGTAGCGGTTTCTCGTTCGTTTCCTTCGCGGCTTCGACTTCCATCGGGTCATGCCGTCCGCCAAGGAACCCGGCATACGTGCCCGAATACGTCACGCCGTCATGTCCGATCGGTCGTGGAACCGTCACGGCCGCGGGCATGACGCCCATCGGCGTGAAGTGTGAGACCACCGACCCGATGCTCGGAAAGTCGTTCCGATTTCGCATATTCCTCGGAATCGCCAACGTGTTGTTGATGCGACCAGTGAGCGTGCGATAAACGGATGGTTCGTGGTTGTTGCTGTCGTGAGTCAGCGAACGCACGATCGCGACCTTGTCGGTGTGCGTGGCGAAGCGTGGCATGTGTTCGCACACGTCGATTCCGGGAACGACAGTTTGAATCGGCTGAAACTGACTGCGAATCCCCTGCGGGGCATCGGGCTTCATATCCCACATGTCCTGCTGCGGAGGCCCGCCCCACAAGTACACCAGAATGCAGGACTTGGCCTTGCCGGCTCCGATCGAGAAGTTCTTCAAAGTCCGCTGGTCCGACTCGGCTCGCAGGAGCGACGGCAACGTCAAAGCTCCCAGGCCCACTTGTCCAAGTCGCAGCATGGCGTCACGTCGATGAAGCATAGCGGTCCCCCAAAGTGGCCGTCACGCTCCGCGTGACGAGCCGAACACTTCAAACACCGATGATTAGCCGAAAACTCCAACCGTTGAGACGCGTTTGGCTCGTCACGCGGAGCGTGACGGCGACGTGGTCCGCGGCTTCGCCGCGCTATCTCTGATAAATGGGCAAATACCCGTTGTCAAGTTGCAGGATTGTGGCGTTGATCGCGGTCGTGTAGACGTCGCCGACGTGACCTTCTTTCCAAGACCCGTTGGCGGACTGCTTGGCCAAGATGTCCCTGCCGACCTCGGCGAAGTATTTGTTCCACTCGTCATCGCCCAGCCGGTACACGACCTGAGCGTAGTAGTAATGGGTGTAGTGCCAGTGACCGAAGAGTTGACTCGTCCCCGCCTTGCCGGGCCAGACGTTTTGTTTGCAGTATTCCATCATCTTTTTGACGTGATCCGATTCGCCGTACTCGCCCGCGTTGAACATGGCCGCGACCGCCGCCGCCGTGATCGCCGGCCGAGCGCCTCCGCCACGAATGCTGTACTGCACACCTCCTTCGGGAGTGGTGCAATCTTGGATGTACTTCTTGGCCTTGTCGATGATCTCTTTGGGCACGGGCAGTCCGGCGTTGCGGCAGGCTCGCAGACCTTGCACCTGCGTGATGCACGTCGAGCCTTCGTCGAAGTTCGGCTGGTCCTTGGCCGACACGTAACCCCAGCCACCTTTGTCCGTCTGAGCCTGCGCGGAGAATTCGACCGCCTTAATCAGCACGCGCTTCAGGTCGGATCGACGTTCGGCGTCTTCTTCTTCGCCGTAGGTCTGCGACAGGAACAGCATCGAAAAACCGTGGCCGTAGGTGTAGTGATAGTCGTCCTTGAATCCGATCAACCCCGACGGCTGAGCCATGTCGAGCAGATAGTCCACCGCCAACCGAATGTTCTTGGAATACTTGCCGCGCGTGGTGGTCGAGCCTTCCGCCAAGAGCGCGTTGCCGCACAGCGCTGTCATCGCCACGCGGTATTGCCCTTGGTTCGCTTCCCAGTACCCCTGGCGACGTTGCTCGCGAGCCAAATAGTCGAGCGCCCGCGTCACGACCTGAGTGACCTTCGGATCCTTCTTCTTCTTAATCGCGAATGCCGACGATCCGGTCGCCAGAACCACACAGCTCACAACCAGCACGATAAGCTTGCTGCGCATCTGGACGTCTCCCGACCACAGACTTTTTGCGACGGCCAACGCCGCACGACGAGGGCAGCCTAACACGTCGAGGTTACGACGCAAACTCAGAAAACCCGAAGACCCGGCTGGGGGTGGCAACTCGCAGGTAATCGGCCATCGGCAGAATGATTGAATCGGTCAGTGAACCAGCATTGAACGCGATGCGTTCGTTCGCCGAAGTGGCTTCATCGACAAAGAGCGGAAACGGCAAGATCGGCAGTCCGAACGGCGGCACCGAGCCAGGGACGAGGCCCGTCAGTTCCCGCAACTCGTCCAGCGTGGCGAAGCGGAGTTTCTTCAAACTCAGCTCGCGTCGGATCGCGCCGGAGTCAACCTTCCGATCGGCGGGCAACACGAAGAGACGAAACTCGTCGTCCCCTTTGATCAGCAGCGCTTTGCCACCGACTCGCAATTCTTCACCACGAGCACGAGCGGAATCTTCCGAGGTCCGGGTCGGTTCGTGATGCACGTCGCGGAAGACGATGCCGGTATCGCTCAGCAGTTTGCGAATCGCCGGCAGAATGTCGGAGCCGCGCGGCAGGATGCCTTCGGAATTCGACATTCGTCATGCTTTCGTGATTCGGATTAGGTCATCCGGATGACCGCGTCGCGGCGATCTGCTGCCACACGTCGCCGGAAAACAAATCCACCATTTTGGCCAAGCCCTCGGCCACGAACTCTTCGCCGGACACGAAACGTCCCGGCCGAGTCCAGCTCGACAGCTTCTCGGGCGCGACGCCCAGCATGCGGACCAGTAAACTATCCAAGTCGCCTTCGAGAAGTTTGAAGTGCCTGGCCCACTCAGCGGCTTCTTCGAGCCGCACCTCTTCTTCGCTCTGCCACCGAATCGGATGAAACAGCAGTGTCGAATGCGGCGTGACGAAACGCTGCTCGCACGCCGCAAACGGCAGAATCGTCGCCGAGGAACATTCACCGGCGACGACGCCGACGGCGCGCAGACCTCGCAGCTTGATGAGTGTCGCCAACGCCAGCCCGCAATAACAACTGCCGCCGCCGGAATCGAAGAAGATCGTCCCGCGACTGTTCCGCGGCACTTCCAGCACCGTTTGAAACAGTTCGCTCTGCTTGTCGGTCAAGTCGCCGAAGATGCCGACTTCCCAGTCGGTATCCTTCACGTGCTTTGTTCCCAGCGGCCAGCCGCTCGGCGACGGATAAGGCTTCACGGTCAATCGATCTTGGTCGTCTCGATGACGAGATTTGTCACGGTTCATCGAACAGCAGTCCTTCGGTCGGCCACGTTAAATCATCCCCAGAGGGCTGCCGCTTTTACTGGCCGACTTGCTCGACTGCAACTCGCCAGTGGCTACGATGACAGCCCAACATCCAAGGGGCCCTGCCCACTCTGCGTCTTTCGCCTTTTGAGGAGGCCGCCGTGAATCGAATCATCTCAACCGCGTGTCTGGTCGCTGCCAGTTTGTTGTTGGCGCGTTCAATCCTCGCCGACGATTTGAAAGTGAGATTGATTCGATCGGACGAGATGGTCGCCGTGACGATCGGTGACAAGGAATTCACGACTTATCAATTCGGCAAGAATGTTCCGAAACCGTTTTTCTCACCCGTGAAGGCGGCGGACGGAGCGTTGTTGACTCGGCCAATCGTCGGTCCCGATTACAAAGGAGATCACCCGCACCACAAGGGGATTTGGATTTCGGTCGACGAAGTCAACGACATCAAGTTCTGGGCCGAGAAAGGCAAGATCGAAAACCGCGCAGTGGAACTGCTCGCGGCCGAAGGTCATCCGGCGAAGCTCAAGGTCGAGAACCACTGGCTCGGTGAGAACAGTCAAGCGTTGATGATCGAGACCACGACGATCTCGATCTTCGCGAATCGACAACTGACGTTCGACATCCGCTTCCGCATGACCGGTGGTGACGTGAACTTCAAGGACACGAAAGAAGGCTTGTTCGGCGTCCGCATCGCTGAATCGATGCGCGAGGACAAAGGAGCCGGCGTGGTCGTCAATGCGGACGGCCGCAAGGCCACGAAAGAATGCTGGGGCCAGAACTCGAACTGGGTCGATTACACGGGGCCAGTCGACGGCAAAACTTATGGTGTGACGATCTTCGACCACCCAAAAAACTTCCGCCCCAGCCGCTACCACGTCCGCAACTACGGCCTGTTCTCCGTCAGTCCGTTCGGCGAAGCGGCCTACACCAACGGAGCGAATCCGCCGACGAACGACGTCTTCAAGAAAGACAGCGAACTGCGCCTGCGCTATGGCATCTACTTCCACGACGGCGACGCGGCGGCCGGCAACTCGGCGGGGGCTTACAAGAAGTTCTTGGAGAGTGCGAAGTAGCGACGTTGTGCCGCCGAAACTCAGCTTGACTGACAAGACCGACCATGCTCGCGACTCGAAATATCGATGTGTCCGCGGATCGAATCGCGGAGTTTTGTCGCAAGTGGCGAGTGACCGAGTTTTCACTGTTCGGCTCGGTCTTGCGCGACGATTTCTCACCGGCGAGTGATGTCGATATCCTGGTCCGCCTCGCGGACGATGCCACCAGGAGCCTGTTCGACTGGGTGGACATGATCGACGAACTCCGCCGGCTTTTTGGCCGTGATGTTGATCTCGTCGAAGCGTCTGGCCTTCGAAATCCCTTTCGACGGCAAGAGATTCTGAGCACTCGCGAGGTGATCTATGCCGACTGAGAAGACCGACGTCAGTTGGCTCTGGGACATGCTCGATGCGGCCAACGCCGTCACGGAATTCATCGCGGGCAACTCATTCAGTGACTACGCAGCCGATCGAATGCTTCGGTCGGCCGTCGAGCGGCAAATTGAGATCATCGGTGAAGCGGCGCGGCGTGTGTCGGCAGAGTTTCAAGCCGCTCATGCCGCGATCCCCTGGCGGCCGATCATTGGCCAGTGTCATGTCTTGGCTCACGAGTACGGTGAGCTACGTCACGACTTGTTGTGGCGTGTCGCGACAGTTCATATTCCGGAGCTCGTGGCGGCACTAACGCCGCTCATTCCGTTGTCGCCCGACCTTGAACAACCGACATCATCCGCCGAACAACCCACAAACGCTGAACCCGAGTAACCAAGATTTCGAATGCGTCCCGGCCATTAAGTCACCAGATCCGAAATCCGCAATTGCCAATCCGAAATTCCGATGTCTGACTACACTCGCATGGAATTGATGATCTGTTCCGCCGCCCGGCAGCTTGAGGACGGCGCGATGGTTGTTGTCGGGACGGGTGCTCCGTGTGCGGCGGCGATGTTGGCGCAGAAGACGACCGCACCGAACCTCACACTGTTGTTCGAGGCCGGGGGCATCGGGCCGATTCTGCCCCGCATGCCGATCAGCGTCGGGGACTCGCGCACGTTTTATCGCGGGCTGATGGCCACCAGCATGGCCGACATCATGCAAACGTGTCAGCGAGGCCTCGTCGATTACACGTTTCTTGGCGGAGCACAGCTTGACAAGTTTGGCAATCTGAACTCGACGCAGATTGGCGACGACTACTTGCGGCCAAAAGTCCGTCTGCCCGGCAGTGGCGGAGCGAATGATCTGGGATCGTTCTGTTGGCGAGTGCTGGTGATGACGCTTCACGACCGCCGACGGTTTGTCGAACGAGTCGACTTCATCACGACGCCGGGTTATCTCAGCGGTCGCGGCGCGCGAGAGGCCGCTGGCCTGCCCCCCGGCACGGGACCGTACAAGGTCATCACTGATCTCGCTGTCATGGGTTTTGACGAGGTCACGAAGCGCATGCAGGTCGAATCGCTGCATCCCGGCGTGAGCCTCGACGACGTCCGCAGCCGCACCGGGTTTGAGCTGCTCGTACGCGATCCGCTGGAGACGACACCGGCACCGCCGGCTGAATGGCTCGACATCTTGCGACGCGATGTCGATCCGCACCGCTACATCATCGGCAGAGGTTAGGGAAAATCTCGTGGCGACGCTCTGCGTCGGCACGAACTCTTCGCCGCCCCGCTCGCCAATTTGTTCACCGACGCGGTGCATGGAAACGAATGAAATCTGAAATCTGAGATGCACACACTTCTGTTCGACATCGATGGCACGTTGTTACATTCCGGCGGAGCCGGACAGGCGGCGATGGTGCGGGCGCTGGTAGTCGAGTTCGGCGTGACGGCTCCGACGGACGGCATCTCGACGGCGGGACGGACCGATCGCGCGATCACTCAAGACCTGATTCGGTTTCACGGTCTGGAAGACAGCGAGCCAACGCACTCGCGATTCCTAATGGCGTATCTGCGCGAGTTGCCCCGCGAGTTGGCCGCTCGTCGCGGCGTCGTATTCCCGGGCGTTCGAGAACTGCTTGCGCGGCTGAGCGAACGGGATGACGTGCGGCTCGGACTGCTGACGGGCAATTACCGCGAGGGAGCTTGGCTGAAACTGCGGCATTACGAGTTGGCTCAGCACTTCGCCTTCGGGGGATTTGGCGACAAGCACTCGCACCGGGATGACGTCGCGCGAGAAGCGTTGGCTGCGGCGCGCGAGCATCACGGCGCCAATTCGCTGGATGGCCAGCGAGTCTGGGTCTTGGGAGATACTCCCGCCGACGTGCAGTGTGCCCGAGCGATCGCGGCACGCGCGATCGCGGTGGCCACCGGTTTTTTCTCGCACGTGGCTCTGGCCGCAACGGCGCCCGATCACCTGTTTGAAGACTTCTCGGACGTCGATTCGGTGCTCCAACTTTGGACCTGACGGGTGCATAACAGCAATTTCCAAATTCCCGATTGCGTAGCCCAGGCCCTTGAGTTTCCGGCGCTCTTGGCCGTACGAGGTACAGTCGCCACACTCCGGCTGCCGAATCTGCGCACGTGCGCGCGAGGCACCACAGCTTCGAGACCGATCATGGCGGAACGACTCAGTCTGGCTCTGTTGGAAGTTCACTTCCTATCGCCGACACTGATGGTGGCGGATGCCTGCGTCAAGACGGCGGGCGTGCGGATTGTCGGCATCGAAAGCACCGACGGGCCGCAGCAGTGTTTGAAGCTGCTGGGACCAATCGGAGCCGTCGTGGCGGCGGCCGAGCGAGGGATCGAAATCGCGAAGCAGATGGGCAGTCAATGTGTGGTGTCGGTGTTGCCGGCGCCGTTGGAAGAGACTCTGAAGCTGGTGGATTCGCCGCCAGTGTTTAGTCCGTTGTTGGGGTTGTATGATTCCCGCGTTCCAAGAGAGGGTGCGATGAACACGGAAGCCGTTGGTTTGCTGGAGACTCAAGGTTTGGTGGCCGCGCTGCACGCTGCCGACGACATGCTGAAGTCATCGAATGTGACGCTGGCCGGTAAGGAAAAAATCGGGGCCGCGTACATTACGATCATGGTCCGCGGCGACGTAGCCGCCGTGCAAACCGCGATCGAAACTGGCAAGGCGACCGTCGAGCGACTCGGCGGCAAGCTGATCATGGCGGACGTGATCGCACGCCCGCATCCGGACTTGGCCGCGCTGCTGCCAAAATAGTCCGTGGTTTCGACGACTCGACTGCCTTCGAGATAAACTCGCACGTTCGTTCCCAAGCTCCGCTGGGGAATGCCTGTTTCCGAAGCTCTGCTTCGCGACGTGCCGGTGCGATCCGCGAAGCGGAGCTTCGGGGAGTGCGTTCCCCAGCGGAGCTTGGGAACGAGCGTTCATGAGCGTTCGTGGACGTGCGGAGAATGAGGACATCACCTGGAATGGCAGCTCCGACTTCCACTCTGTCGCGTCCAACGCCTGAGTCCCGATCGACGAGTCTTGTGGGGCCGAGCTTGGCTCTCATTTGGCTGCTGGCGTTCGGCGCGTTCTTTTTCAGCTTCGCACTGCCGAACAATCCCACGTTTCATCGGCTGGACTTGTGGCGCGAGTTGCCGGAACTGTTGCTCGCCAACGTCTTCACACCCCGCGACGCGCCCGCATCGAGTTGGGCCAACCTGAGCCAGCGGATCGACCTGCTGTTGGTCGCCGCCTTTATCTGGCTCGGAGCGTGGGGAGCGGGTCATCTCAGTTTGCGAGCGCTGCGTCTGCCGCTTGCGAGCCGCAGTTTGGAACGTACCGTCTTCGCGCTGGGAGTGGGAATCTCGGCAGTCTCGCTGATCACGCTGGGATTTGGCTTGTTGGGCTGGCTGTCACCGATCGGATTGGGTGGAGTGCTCGTCGTCGCAGTGATTGGTGAACTCGGTTGCCGATGGTCTCTTGATCGACAAGTCGAGCCGGAAAAGTCCGTCTCCAAGTGCGATGATCGCTCGACGCACAACCCGAGGGCTATCGCCCTCGGCTCGCCAAGTTCAGCGGGCCACGCTTGGCCGAAACAAGTTTCGTGGCGCGGCGTACTCTTTCACGGCGAGCAGATTCCGTATGAGCTTGTCTGGCGAACGCTCGGCGGGTTCGCGGTCGGTTGCTTCTTGATGGCGATGCTGCTCGGTTCGATGTTGCCGCCGACCGACTTCGACGTTAAGGCGTATCACCTCACCGGCCCGAAGGAATTTTTCCTCAACGATCGGATCACGTTCCTGGAGCACAATGTCTACACGAACTTCCCGTTTCTCACGGAGATGCTCTGCCTGCTGGGCATGGTGTTGCGCGGCGACTGGTTTCGCGGAGCACTCACCGGTCAGATCGTGCTGATGGGGTTCGCGCCACTGACAGCGCTGGGGTTGCTCGTCATGGGACGACGTTGGTTTGGTCCGCCAGTTGGCGAGCTCGCGGCCTTGTTGCATCTAACGACTCCCTGGACATACCGCATCTCGATCATCGCGTACACCGAAGGCGGGCTGAGTTGCTATTTGTTGCTGACGCTGCTGGCCGTGCTCTTCGCGATTGAGCAATTGCATTTCCCGGGATCGTCAGAAGCCGTTACCGATCTTCGGAGACTAGCCCGACGCGCCAGCGAGGGACTTGAATGTCCTGTCGACGTCGTCCCTCGCTGGCGCGTCGGGCTTGTGTGGCCACCACATTTGATGCTGTTTGTACTCGCGGGACTGTTGGCGGGCAGTGCGATGGCCTGCAAGTATCCGGGCTTGGTGTCGGTTGTGCTGCCGATGGCTGCGGCCAGCGTATTGGCCACGTGGCGACGGATGAGTACCGAGTACTCAGGACCGAGTACTCAGGACACAGGACTGAGTGCTGAAGACGCGCCCTCGCAATTTAAGCTCACGAGTCGCGTGGCACTCGCGTTTGCGCTGGGCACGGCGCTGACGATCGGGCCGTGGCTGTTGAAGAACCTCGTCGAGACTGGCAATCCGGTGTACCCGTTGGCGTATGGCGTGTTCGGTGGACGCGATTGGGATGCGGCGTCCCACGCGAAGTGGCGCCGAGGTCATAGTCCCGACGATTACGACCCGTACGACTTGCTGGTGAAGTTCATCGACGTGACCGCCAAGAGTGATTGGCAAAGTCCGTTGCTGTTCGGCTTGGCGGTGTTGGCGTGGCTCCACCGCTCAAAAACGCGACCTGGCAACGAGGAGATTTCGGAATTCGGAATTCGGAATTCGGAATTGGTACGCTGGCTCTGGCTGTACGTCAGCTATCTGTTTCTGTCGTGGTGGGTGCTGACGCACCGGATCGACCGGTTCTGGGTGCCGCTGATTCCGGTCGCCTCGTTGCTGGCTGCCATCGGCTGTGTCTGGTCGAGCCATCGCCTGTGGCGCGTCGGTTGCGGCGTCGCGATCGGCGCGGTCGTGACGTATCACCTCGGCTTCGTGACGTCGTCGCTGTGCGGCTTCAATGGTTACCTCATGGACCTTGGTCAAGCCGCGGAGTTCTCCGAAGGCAAAGCCAGTCCGGTCTACTTCCTCAATCAATGGCACTCGGCCCGACGACTGCCGCCCGATGCGGCCGTCCTGTTTGTCGGGGAAGCGCTGGTCTTCGATGCTCGGCCGCGAGTGATCTACAACACCGTCTTCGATCAACCGCTCTTCCGCGACTGGCTGGCGGAACGGCCGACCGATGGGCGGCCCGACCGCGATTGGCCGTATCGCTCACTCGATAAGATCAGACAATCATTTGCCGAGCACGGCGTCACTCACATCCTCGTCAATTGGCAAGAAGTTTTGCGGTATCGCACGAGCTATGGCTACTCGGACTTTGTGACTCCGGATCGTTTCACCTGGTTGCACGAAAACGGCTTGATCGGTCATCCGCTGCCAGTCCCCGAAGGCCATGACCTGCGGGAGTACAATAGACTCGACAAAATAACGCAGCCCGACTTCGACACCTGGGGACAGAGCTTGAAACGCCGCATCAAAGACCAAAGCGGCCAAGAACAGACCGCCTACATCGGCTGGCAACTGTTTCCGGTGCGCCGCTGAAGTTCGCAGGGTTGAAGTTCGTGTGAGACACCGCCATGCCTGATCTTTGCAATAAAACGTTGTTCATCACCGGCGGAAGCCGCGGGATCGGACTGGCGATTGCGTTACGAGCGGCTCGCGAGGGAGCCAACGTCGTGGTGCTTGCGAAGACGACGGAGCCTGATCCGCGATTGCCGGGGACGGTTCATTCGGCGGTTGAACAGATCAACTCGGCCGGCGGTCGCGGCCTCGCGTGCGTTGGTGATGTTCGATTCGAGGATCAGATCCACGCGGCCGTCGAACGAGCCGTGCAGACGTTCGGCGGTATCGACATCTTGGTGAACAACGCCAGCGCGATCTTCTTGGCGGGAACGCTCGATACCTCTTCGAAGCGATTCGACTTGGTCCACTCGGTCAACGTGCGCGGGACTTTCTTGACGTCGCAAGCTTGTTTACCGCATCTGTTGAAGTCAGTGAATCCGCACATCCTGAACCTCGCGCCGCCGCTGAATTTCGAAGCGCGGTGGTTCGCTCCGCATCTGGGCTACAGCCTGTCGAAATTCGGCATGAGCTTGTGCGTGCTGGGTATGGCCGAAGAGTTTCGCGCGCGTGGACTGGCCGTCAATGCCTTGTGGCCGCGTACGGCCATCGCGACAGCCGCCGTGAAGAACTTACTCGGCGGCGAGGAGGCCCTGCGTCGCTGCCGAAAGCCGGACATCGTCGCCGACGCCGCGTATTTCATCGTCACTCGGCCCAGTCGCGAATGCACCGGGAACTTTTTCGTGGACGACGACGTACTGCGAGCGGCGGGAGTCAGCGACCTGTCGCCGTATGCCGTCGATCCGGCGGCAGAATTGTTGCCGGACTTCTTCGTGTGAGGCGTTCGTAGTTCCGCCTTCAGGCGGTTGCGTGGACGATGAGCCGCCTGAAGGCGGAACTACGAACATGCCCGCTCACTTCAACCCATCCATGTAGCGTAGAAACTGCGCGTCGAGCAGATCGAGGTCGGGCGTGAATGCGGCTTGGAAGTCGGCGACACGTTCTTGCGGCGGATAGTCTGCGAAGGGGTCGCGTGCGGCGATCCGCTTCAGGTACGTTGAGAAGTTTCGCGAACGAGTCTCGATCAGGAAGAACGACAAGGCCCAGGATTGAGCGTAGAAGTCGGAGACAGCCGAGTTGTACAGCGATTCCCCTTCGAGAAACGCCTTCAGCGACTTGGGCTGCCGACGCTGCTTGGCGAAGTTCTGAAAGCCGATGAAGCGTTCGCGGTTGATCCGCTGCTTCACGTTCCAGCCGGCGGAGCTGTCGCGCACGCCGTCCGGTTCGAAGACTGTGGCCATTCCCTCGACGACCCATCTGGGTGTTTCGCCCAGCCGCGAATGTAGGCCGATGTTGTAGGCAATCTGATGCGTGGCCTCGTGGATCATCGTGGCTTGCAAGTCGCTCTGGACGGAGCCGAAAAGCGGCAGCGGTTGCGATTCGGCGAGCGGGTGCCGTAAAGCCCCCGATGATCTCGATGGGAGGCAAACGGCGTCCGTGAAGTCGAACACTTTGAAATCGAACACATCCGGGGGCTGACGCCCCTCGCTCGCCGAGTCGACGCCCGACAGTGCGACCGACTTCTCACGCGACTCGTACAACGCAACGCGGTTCGTGCGCGGCGAGTAATAACCGAGCATGCCGGTCATCGACTTCGCTCCGTCGTTGTGAGTGTAATCGACGAATTGCTGCCGATTGGGAAACACGATCGCCACCAGTGGGAACTTCGGATCGGCGAGTGTGAAGCCGCGCGTCTTGAAGTACCGCTGCAACGTGGCATACTGGTCCTCGAAGACCGCCGCGTACGACGAGGCTTTGCCGCGCGGTGCCAACACCAGATAGTGCCGCGTCGTGCCAACCTCGAACTCTTTGCCGAACTCGCGCGACAGTTGATTACGCAGCTCGGTCGTCGGCAGCGATTGAAACACGCTCGACAGCGTTTTGACCGAGCTGGCCTTGAGGTCGATGTCTTGCAGCCGTCCCGTCCGATCCATCAGGACCGCGCGGGTTTTGTCGCGTGCCAGAAACTTGCCGGTTGTGACGGCGTTGCCGGATCGCACTTCTTGCAACGAGTCGCTTTCGCTCGCCACACAGGTCGCGACGGACAACGCCGCCCACACAAGGGGCCACCAATTGGATCGCATGCTGCCGACGCTCTGCCGAGAGTTTAGGACCGGCGCATCATCGTTCTGTTGATGTGCTGATCCAAAGTGAAGTTTGATGACTCAACTCTAGGTCAGAAACTGATACCTTGCTCGGCGATCCGTGAGATATTCTGGCGCGCGGCGGCGTCAGCCCTTCGGTGCATTCGCCGCAGGACCGGGGGGCTGACGCCACCCCGCTCGCCTGTCTTATTGGCTACTTGATCGTGAACGACTGCTTGAACTGCGGGATGATGGGGTCTTCGTTGCATTGATCGTGCAAGAGTTGTGCGACGGCGGTCGCCGACGCGGATTCGCCGTGGACGATGAAGGCCTGTCCGATGCCGCCGTGCTTGGCCATGTGGCCAAACCACCAACGAAAGTCCTCGGTGTCCGCATGAGCCGACAGTCCGCTGAGCGTTTCGACCTTCGCTCGCAGTTCCAACTCACGGTCGAAGATGCGGACCTTCGGCTGTCGCTCAACAAGCCGTCGCCCGAGCGTGTGTTCTGCCTGGAAGCCGATCATCACGATCGTGTTTCGTTCGCTGCCGACGGAGTGTCGCAAGTGATGTGTCACTCGTCCGCTTTCGCACATGCCGCTGGCAGCGATGACTACGAACGGCCCGCGACGGTTATTGAGCTCGATGCTTTCCTGCGTGGTGGCGACGTACGTCAGGCCGCGAAAGCCGAACGGGTCCGGGTCCACCGAGCGTTGCTCCTGCACTTCGCTGTCCATGATGCCTTGGTAGTACCGATACACCTTGGTCAATCTGCGAGATAGCGGGCTATCGACATAAACCGGAATGGGCGGCAGCCGCCCTTCATTCGCCAACTGATTCAGGAAATAGACCAAACACTGGGTGCGGCCGAGACTGAACGCGGGAATCACCACTTTGCCTTCGATCGCGATCGCCTCTTTCAGAATGCGGAGCAGTTCGGCCTTGAGATCATCGGGCGAGGCATGCACGCGATTGCCGTACGTTGATTCGGTGATGAGCACATCACAGCCGTCGATGAGTTCGGGATCGCACAGCAACGGCAGGCTGCGTCGGCCCAGATCGCCCGTGAAGACGACCCGCCGCATCTCGCCAGCATCGGTGAGCTCCATCTCCGTGATGGCTGAGCCGAGAATATGCCCAGCGTCGTGAAATCGGATACGCACGTCCTTCGACAGATCGTGCCATTCTCCGTACGGCAGTGGCTCGAAGCGTTTGACGAGTTGGCGGACGTCCCGTTCGGTGTACAGCGGTTCGAGCGCCGGATGCCCTGGCCGCAATCGGCCGTGCAAGTATTTCGCGTCTTCCACCGCAATGCGAGCGCTGTCCTCGAGCATGATCTCGGCGACGTCGGCCGTCGCCGGAGTGCAGAACACCGACCCCTGAAATCCCGCGCGCAAAAGCCCCGGAAGATTGCCGCAGTGGTCAATGTGAGCATGCGACAGGATCACGGCGTCGAGCCGCTTGGGGTCGCAATGAAACCGCTCGTTCTTGGCTCGAGCTTCGGCCCGGCGTCCCTGAAACAGGCCGCAGTCCAAGAGCAGGCGTCGCTTGTCTGTTTCCAACAGATGCTGACTGCCCGTAACCTCGCCAGCCGCACCGAAGAACGTCAGTTGCATGAACTGTCCCCTTGATGTCTCGGACCGTAATCGATTGTCCGAACTCTTGCGAGTGTCGCAACTTCCGAGATTTCTAAACTTACAACGTTACTCTGCCGTCAAAATCGACACTCAGTGTGGCAAATTTCCGCCGCAGTCGGGAAATCATTTTGACCAACTTTGGATAGAAGTCCTAGAATCAACTTGTCACGTGTGGCGCACTCGGCCGATGTTGAAAAGGCGGAAGGATCGACAAAGTTTCACCCGCTCATCGTCCTGTCCGTCGAGTATGACTGAATCCCTTAACTTAGTCCGTTGGTGATTGGCAGCCGCTGAGAGCGTGAAGCCCGACTGGGCTGCGTGTCGCTCCCAGTCGCTGAGCGAGGAAGCCAAACATGGCTCCATTGCTCTCCGGAGAAGATGTTCTGCGGCGATTGTTCGCAGGCGTGACCGAACAAACATTCGAGGCGGAACTCGGCATCGCCGATCAGCCGCTGATCGAATACGTGGTCAACCTGCTGCTGCGGTTTTTGCGGCAAGACGCGCTCTTCCGCGTGCGTGGTCCCGCTGGGCACCGCTTGACTCAGGTCGCCGACATGGTGGCGGAGGCCGATCACCGGCAAGCTCGCCCGCGCCGCGAGATTCATCGTCACGTGGGCGACTTCACCCTGTTCTTTATCGGGCTTTATCCCGAGCATTTGCCCCGCTTGCAGGCCCCGGATCAGAAAGATTATCTGCTCGATTACCGCCGAATGGGCAAGCGATCGTACCTGATCGCCGCCAGCTACGCCGACGACGATGAATCGCGCCTGCAAGCTCCGGTGCTGCGGCATTTGGGTGAGGAATTCGAGCTTTTTTCGGAAGGACTTAACAGAGTCCGGCGTGAGCTCGACCATCTGCCGGCTTTGACCCAACGCGGCGACGAAATCAACTGATCGATGCCGTGTTATGCGGCGCTGTCCTGAGCGTCGAACGCCTCTTTGCCCTGGATGATCGAACGGGCGTCGAAGCGTTCGCCGAAGTAGCGCCGACGGGCTTCTGGGTTGGTGGTCACGGTCTCGGCGTCTCCTTCGGCGATCACTTTGCCGGCGCAGATCACGTAGTTGCGGTCGGTGATCGTGAGCGTCTCTCGTTCGCGGTGGTCGGTCAGCAGGATGCCGATGCCCCGATCTCGCAGTTCAGCGATCATGTCCTGAATCGAATGAATGACGAGTGGAGCGATGCCGGTGAACGGCTCATCCAGCAGAATGATCATCGGCTCGGTGGACAGACAGCGGGCGATTTCCAGCCGTCGCCGCTCGCCGCCGGAAAGCGTCGAGGCAATCTGTCGCCGCTTGTCCGTCAGGCCGAACTCATGCAACAGCCGCTCGATCTTCTCGCGTCGTTCGTCGCGCGAGAACGGCAGATACTCCAGCACAGCCTGAATGTTTTGCTCGACCGTCAGCTTGATGAAAATGCTCTCGTCCTGCGGCAGGTAGCCCATGCCGGCTTGAGCTCGCTTGTACATCGGCCAATTGGTCACGTCAGCACCATTGAAATAAACGCGGCCTTCAGTCGGCGAGATCATGCCGCAGGCCATGCGGAACGATGTCGTCTTCCCAGCACCGTTCGGCCCCAGCAGCCCAACAATCTCACCGCGATCGACACAGAAGTCGACTCCGTCCACCGCGCGCTTGCCGGGATAATCCTTCACCATTCCGTGGCATTCTAAAACAGCCATGTTGTGCTCCTAGACGTTTGGCGATCACCGAATACGGTGCATGCGGCCAAGATTGGGATAAAACGGGGCGCGATCGCTGGGATAGTCGGTCGTCTTCTCGATCAGTCCCTCGCCGACGTGGCGAAATTCTTTGTGATATAGGACCGGATAGCCTTCGCCGCCGTTGAGGAACGGTTGGCCGTGAGGCCAGTAAACAAAGAACGCCTTGCCAACGAGTGCCGACCGTGGCACGGCGTGGCGATGTTGGGCACGGCGGTCGTTGCCCCACAGGCGGCTGTCCTTGCTGCGCGGGCTGTTGTCTCCCAGCATCAAGAATTCGTCCGGCCCGAGATCAAACCGCGCATCTCGGCAACAGGCTTTGTACGCCTCATACCAAGCGGTCGGTTCGCTGAGCAAGTTTCTCAAGTGTGGATGCGACGAGCAGGGACTCCACTCTTCCAGTTCCTGGCCCCACGGCGTGAATTCCTGCGACTGCTGGACGTGACTGCTGCGGTAATAGACGTCGCGATAGATTCGCAGGTGCGAGACATGCAGGCTCATTCCGCGCGCCGCGACGGCAACCGGTGTCAAGTCGTTGTCTTGCGGCCCGAAGTTTTCGGCATCGGAGAGCGGATACTCCGCCTTCGCTCCGAAGTCGATCAGCTTGCCATTGACCCACAGGCACAAGCGATTGTCGACGTTCGCGAAAGTCAGCCGATACTCGCCCGGACCGGTCACCGCCGTGGGAGCTTTCGCCAGCAATTCCTGTTCGTCACCTTGCCTGTTCATCCAGACGACCGAAAACAATTGGGCCTCGCCGGTCTGCGGGTCGATGCGACAGCGATAACGATGCACGCCTTCGTTGAGTTCCAGCAACAACTCCGCCCGATCCGCCACATCTTCGATGAGCACATGACACGCCAGCGTCAAATCGCCGACCCAGAAATAGGCGTCCAGGTCCACCTCTTGCCCCAGCGAGAAAGCGTTGTAGCCACAGAAATCGGTGATCAACTGTGGCCGAGGCCGTCGCCCGGCGTTTGCCGGCTCGCGACCAAACTTTCGCATTGACCGTTCGGGCGCCGCAGCCTCTTTGTTCGCATCATTCAACACCGTTCGCCACACCTCCGGCATCGGGACAAAGTGCCGATACCGCAACCAGTGAAGCTGATCACCGGCGAGACGCTCTCCGTCCAACCGAAAGGCATGCTGTAGGTCGAGCGACGTCCAGCCGTTTTGAGTCTCGCGCCAGCCAGCAATGCTGTCATTTTCGGACGAAGCGCCGGAGGTCGCGAGCGCTTCGGGATCGACTTCATTCGCCGCATCATCTATTCGCGCGACGGCAGCCCAACGCCGAGGCCAGCCTCGTTCCAGCAACGGCGTCTCGGGGAAATCATGGTCGTAGATCAAAAGCTGCAACTCACCTTGTTTGTTGGGATCCGTCTTGCGGAGGATGCGCGCTTCGCCGTCCGACTCTAAGCGGTACAAATCCCCTTGCCGGATCACGAGCGTCTCGTTGGGCACGCCCACCAGACGCTTGATGTAGTTGGTCTTCGGCTCTTCCGGGTACTTGAAGACGACGACGTCCCAACGCCGCGGCTCTTTCAGCTCGTACGGAAACTTGTTGACCAGAATACGGTCGCCGCGAAACACCGGAGCATCCTTGACCGGATTCGGCGCCCGGCAGTTCGGGCACAGGCCGGTCTCCAGTCGGCTTTTCAAAAAGCCGCCGTCGTCGACCTCTTCGCTGGCTCCGATCGTGATCAAGTGGCCGCACTGCTGGCAATCCATTTCCTTGTGCCGACCGTACAGCGTGGGTGCCATCGAGCCTGTCGGAATGACAAACGCCTCGGCCTCGAACGCGCGGAACAGAAACGCCAGCAAGAAGGCCACGACGATCGATTCGACGGTTTCGCGAGTGCTTTCTTGCCGCCCCGGCGGTTTGGCCTTCTTGACGTCGTCTTTGGCTGGCGGTTTTGGTCTTGCTCCAGCGGACGGAGTGGTCGTGGCGGGAAGAGTCGCTTTCGATCCGGTGAAATAATTCAAAAAGCGAAAAGGCATGGACGGCTCAACCTTGGGCTTAGTCGAAGAATCGAAACTCCGCGACGTGGGCCGATAAAACAGCAAGAAGAGTTGTTCGCGAGACGACTTCGGCGGCAACGGCCTCATCATTGATCTTTGCGACCGACCCGAAGATTAGCGAATATATCGAATGCGGGACCAGTCGGGAACGCGGATGTGCAGTTCGGCCGATCCGACCTTGATGCGCCCCGGGCGAGACGGCAAATGCACCAAGAATGGCTTGCCGATCAGCATGTGATCGCGCACGACCGCGTCAGTCCAACTGCGGCTGTCGAGCGACAGAGGGCTGTTGTCGCCAAGGAAAAAGTATTCGTCGAGGCCGAGTTTGTGCGGTTGCCCGACGCCGTGTCGTCCGTCGCCGCGGGTGTAGTACACGTCGCGATACAACGTGAGTTCACGGATGTTGACGTGCAGGTCGCGTGCTCCGAAGCGAACCGGCGAACCGCCGTTCGAACCGGCAGCCTCGCTGGCTCTTCGGCCATTGAGGTCTTCACCCGTGAAGACATTCAGCTGGCGTGTGAAGATCGTCTGCCCTCCCAGCGCGAACAGTAATTGCCGATCGAACAGCGACATCTCGACCAGCATCGGGTTCTGCCACAACGGGCCGGAGAGCTTCGCGGTCTCGTCGGGCTGATCGTGACCGTCAACGAACAATCGCAGCTCGCGATCGCCCGCCGCGAGCCGCACCTCAAACGTCTGCCGCCCGTCGCTCATCACGAGTGAGAACTCGCCCCGGCCGTGTTGCAACTCGATCTGCATCGCGGCCATCACGTCGCGCACCAAATAGCGCGTCGAGCGTTCGACCAGTCCGTTGTAGGCATAATCGTCCGCCGGCCACGCTTGCGCGACCGACTTCGACGGCTGTGCTTCCACTCGCTTCGGTGCGACTCCGCAGTACGTGACCCACGCAAACGATGCGTCTCTGCCCGGTCCCCTCTCCCCAGCGACTCCGTCCGGTCCCCTCTCCCCCGCATCGGGCGTGAAGGCTAGGGTGAGGGGGTCGAAACCTCGACCAGCAGCCGAAGACGCCCCTTCATCCCGACCGTCTCCCGCGCTGTGCGCCGGAGAAAGATTGGCCGCCAACTCAAAGCCACTCGACGTCATCTTCCAGCCGTCGTCGGCTTGCCAACGAAGGTCGTCTCGCCCCCGCCGCCGATGCGCGTGCGAGTCAATCGGAATCCGAGTACTCCGTTGCTCGGCCAAGTTCTTGTGCACCAACTCGCCATTGATCCACACATCCCCGGCCAGCACCTGCACCTCTTCACCCGGCAAACCGATCACTCGCTTCACGTATGCCTGTGTCGGCCGACTTGGGTTCTGAAACACGACGATTTCCCACCGCCACGGCCGACGAAACAGATAGGACAGTTTTTGGACCAGCAGTTGATCTCCCTCGTTGCGAGGCACCTTTTCGAGATCAATCGGACCTTGCCCGCAATTCGGACACGTGACGGAACCGTGAGTGCTCGGGTCATCCTCAATCGGCACGCCCACGGCGAATGAGAATTGACACTCCGGGCAAACGACTTGCTTGTGATAGCCCAACAGAAACGGAGCCATCGACCCGGTCGAGATGATGTACCCTTCGACCGCTAATGCCCGGACCAGCATCACGGCCAACGCCAAACAGGCCAGCGACTCGACGACGTACCGCAAGCCACTTTCGTGGCACGTCGCGGACGCGGCGTTCGGTGAGACAGACGCAGTCATCGTGTGAGCCATCGAACGTCAAAACTTCGTTACGGAGGTTGCTCTCGTTCCGTCAAGGACAGCCGGAAACGTGTTGTACCGCCGAACCCTGTTTCGCCAAAAGAGAGACGTTGCCTCCACGCGAATTCTCGTGAACGGTAAACCGGCGGCGGCTCTGCGAGATAACTTCGCGGAATGGGAAATCGAACTTGACCTTGATGCCCTGACACGCGGCAAGTACACGATTATCGCTCACGCCGTGGACGACGCCGGCAACGTCGAACACAACCGCATCAAGTCACGGTGGCAGAGTCGTCCGTTTCAAAAGCCTGGCTGCTGCGAAGAAGTCTTGCCTTTGATCGAGTCGGTGC
The DNA here is from genome assembly GCA_964430385.1 of uncultured Planctomycetaceae bacterium. Classification (GTDB taxonomy): domain Bacteria; phylum Planctomycetota; class Planctomycetia; order Planctomycetales; family Planctomycetaceae; genus CAYSHJ01. The sequence continues at coordinate 7,226 of CAYSHJ010000434.1, read as the reverse complement.
CGTCAGTCGCGTTTCTTCTCGTCGGACTCTTTCTTCTGCCGTTCTTCGCGTTCATTCCTGGCCTTAACGCTCGCGTCAATGCCGCTGGAAACTCCGAAGCCCGCGAGACGAATGAAGCTTTCGTCGAATTCCAAACGCAGACGAGCCCCTTGATCGGTCGGCTTGAAGTTGACCCGCAACAAGTCGTCATCGCCGGAGAAGGCTTTTCGCTGCATCTCGTCCCACTGGCGGCGAAACCCTTGCTGCGGCGGGCGGTCACCGTACTGGTTCAACTCGTTGCGGTTTCCCTCGCGTGGTCCTGGCGACGGCGGCGTGTTGGATTGCGTTGTTTCGGCCGGCTTCTCGCCGCGGGCTTCGGCGGCGGCTTGCTGAGCGGCGATGGCTTGGTCTCTCGCGCGTTCGCCTTCGCGGCGGAGTTCTTCACCGTTGTGCTGACCGAACTCGATCCAGCGTTTCATGTGCATCGTGAACTGGAACGGAATGCGATCGTTGCCGGTCGGACGTTCGGCTGGTCCGGCTTGTACGCGGTCGATGACTTGCTTAAGCGGAGCCAACGCGCTGGGCTGGCCGATCGCGAACCAGACCGCTTGCGAACCGAGGCCCAAGTACAACGACGGCTTGCCGCCGTACATCATTTCATCGGAACGACGAATCTCACTGCCGCGCAGTTGATGGAACGTGACGCCAGCGTGCGAGTCGACGTTGAAGTCCAGCGCGGCGAGTTGCGGACGGTCTTTGACTTGCCGCAAGATTTCGGTGACGCCGGACGCCAGTCGCGTTCCGTCGGCGACTTTTGCTCCGCCGATCAACGTGAAGCGAGGCGATTCACCACTCGATTTGTCCGCCAGGAACTGCACGAAGAAGTCGATGTGCCCGACGTTCGCGGCTGTTCGTAGCGAATCGAATACGTCCTTGATCGCGGGCGGAACCGGCAGCTTGGGCTTCTTGAGTTTGCCTGTCCCGCCCCGCTTCACCTTGCCGGTGGACGTGGTCTTCGGAGCTTCGACCGGCGGCGTGGCCGCGGCTGCCTTCGGCTTCTCGCCGCCGACCGCGTTCGCCAACTGCGCGACCGCTTCTTGTTCGGCCGTGTCGAAGAACTCGACCAGTCGCTTTTGATTCGACACCGGCATCATCCACGACATGGAAAAAGTCAGCGGTGCGTCGTCGCGGAGCACATTGGCGAAATAGCTCGGCCGGGTCGCGAGGTCTTGCAGCGAACGTGCGAACGTGCTGTCGGTCTTCGCCACCACGTCGGCCTCGATGCTCGCTCGTCGGGTTTTGGGGTCAACAGCCAAGCCAAACGTCAGTCGTTCGCCTTGCAGGATCAGTTGCTCGACGAAGTCGAGCGTATTGAGCGCGTTGACTCGGCGAAGTTGATATCCAGCATCCGGCTCGCCGTCGCGTTGCTGCATCGCCGTCTCGGTGCTCGCCCGCAGGAAGTCGAGGAAAATGTTCTTCATTCCTTCGGGCACGCTGGTGAGATTGAACTCGAACGCCAGGTCGTAGCGCTTGGCAAGTCGCTTCGTGTACTCGGCCGGGTCAGGGAATTGGTAGTCGAGTTGCTCGATCTCTTGCGCGAGCCACGCATAATCGCCGGCCAACCGCACATGGATCGTGTTCGTGTCCGTGACCAGTTCAAAGTGCGTGTCGTCAATCTTCTTGACGGTGAACGGCCCTGCCGAGGCAGTTCCGATCAAGTCCGACAGATTCTTGACCGGAGCGAACGCCACCGGATACGGCTGCGGGATCAGCCCCGGCCGCAAAAAGATCAACAGGCCGAACGGCTTGTCTTTATCGAGTCCTTTCAGGTCGTTGAGCTTGGACATCTGTCCGCCGACGAAGTCGGAAAGTTCCTCTCGCTTGACGGCCGCGAAGAGGTAATCGACGTTGCTCATCCACCGCTCGACCCCGGCGGCACAAAACACGGCCAGCGGGATCGCTGCCTGCTGGTCAACCGATTTGGCCTCGGTCTTAGCGGAGTCTTTGGTTTGTGCGAACGTGGGAGCGGTGTGCAACAGGATGACGGCACAGAGGCCGCATAGCGAAATGACCTTCAGGCGGCGAAACAAAGGGTTCGACACGATCACCTCCGATGGCGGAATTCGGATTAAGGATGTGGCACGATGAAAAATACCTCGCGAGCCGATGTTTGGTTGCGTCGAATTTCGACAGCACGGGCTGATTAGCCCTCGATACGCGTGGCAGATTGTATCGTTCCCGTGAATCGACGGCACGAAGACGAGCGATGACGGGCGTTGGAGCCGAATTTTTCCCAACCTTGAGAAGCTCGCTCATCGAGGCTGGGAAAAGATGAAAAGGCTGTCATCCAGAGCTTTGACAGTGCATCGGAGCACTCCTAGACTGTCGCCCCCTTGTCCGTCTCTGAGGCAATCCATGGTTGCTCCGCGCCAGGATTCCGAGCCTCCTGTCGTCACCGCATCGCGGTGGGTTTCGCAGGTTACGACCATCTCGCTGGAGATGGCTCTGCCGGCGGGATTCGGTTACTGGCTGGATTCGCGTTGGGGAACAAAACCGTTGTTGATGTTGGTCGGAGCTGGCCTTGGTCTATTCACGGCCGCGATGAGCTTGAAGCAGTTGATTCAACAGGCGTCGTTGGTATCGCGCCAACCGCGTGACAAGCAGAATTCACAATCACCTACTGATTCCGGAACCTCCGAGTGAACTCGTCCAACCCGATCCGAATTGCCTGGCAGCGCTGCGGTATGCTCACCGCAAGTACCCTTGCGCTGTGGTTGATCTTGGCGGGACCGGCCTATTGGCTGGCGGAGTCGCGAGGGCTGGAAGGACTGACCTACTCGGCACTGCTTTGTTGGTTGCCCGGTTGTGTGGTGTTCTTCACGGTGGGACTGCTGGCATTGGGTGACAACAATGGGATGGCCTTTCTAATGGGTTCCGGCCTGCGCATGTTCGCGGTCTTGGTCGGAGCTTTGGCGATCAATCAATGGCGAGCTGACTTGGGAGTTCGTGAATTCCTGAGTTGGCTGATTGCGTTTTATCTGGTGACGCTGGTGGTCGAGACGCTGCTCATCGTGCGGTCGCCCAATGCGACGGCGGCAAGCATTCCTGTATCGTCCTCCAGCAACGTTGTGCCCAGCTAACCGACGGAGTTCGGCCGCATGGCGGGCCATTCGGATCCTTTCCATCACGTTCGCGATTTTCCGTACTTCGAGGTACCACAATTCCTCGGAGGCGAAATCCATTTGCCGGCGATTGGCCCCTTCCAATTGACCAAGTTCATGGTCTTGCAGTTGGTTGCCGTCGTGATCGTGTTTTGGATCGGCACCGGCTTGGCGAAGCGTGTCCAAGGCGGTCGTCCGGTGACGGGACGTTGGTGGAATTTTTGGGAAGCTGTGGCTCTTTACCTTCGCGATAACGTCGTAAGGCCAACAATTGGCACAGGCCATCAGGGACATGGGCACGATGACCACGGACATCACGACCACAAGCACGCACACTCCGTGATCGAGACCGGGCACCCCGCCGATAAGTATCTGCCATTCATCTGGAGTTGCTTCTTTTACGTCTTAATCTGCAACTTGCTCGGAGCGATTCCGTGGCTGGGTTCGCCGACAGGGGAGATCAATGTCACGGGAGTGCTGGCTGTTTGCGCCTTCGGGGCAACGGTGTTTTATGGATCGAATGAATTGGGATTTGGAGGTTTTTGGAAGGCATTGGCTCCCAGCATGGAACTTCCCGGGCTGCTCAAGCTGCCGCTGATGATCATGATTTGGGTGATCGAGTTCATGGGCCTGTTCATCAAGCATGGCGTGTTGGCCGTGCGATTGTTCGCGAATATCATGGCTGGGCACACCGTCGTCGCGATGTTTTTGGGATTCATCGCGTTGTTCGGACTCGGAGATTTCCTGTTCTACGTGATCACACCAGCCAGCATCGCGGCGCAGGTGGGTGTTGGATTGCTGGAATTGTTCGTGGCCTTCTTGCAAGCCTACATCTTCGCGTTCCTGGCAACACTGTTCATCGGCACGGCAGTGCATCCACACTAATTCGTAGCCGCAAGCTGCCAGCTTGCGGATGAGAAAGTTGACGCGTCAATTGTCGCAAGCTGGCAGCTTGCGGCTACGCAACTCGTTTGAGAAGGAGAAGTCAAAGTGAAGCAAGCTATCGTGATTTGTTGTTTGGCTGTGGCGGCGTTGGTGGCAATGACCACTCCGGCGTCGGCGGCGGATGGTGCGACCTTGGTCGGTGGAGCGATCGGCGCGGGTTTGGCGATCCTGGGAGCCGGCTACGGCATCGGCAAGATTGGCTCGTCGGCTGTCGAGAGCATGGCCCGGCAGCCGGAAATCGCCGCCAACATTCAGACCGCCATGATCATCGCCGCCGCTCTCGTCGAAGGGGCGACGTTCTTTGCATTGATCGTGTGTCTCTTCCACGGCACGCCGTTTCCGGACGCGAAGTAGTTTTCGTAGAACGGGCACTCTTGCCCGTCTCATATTGGCGACGGGGCATGCCGGCGATGGGCAAGTGTGCCCATCCTACTTTCTTGAGGTGCTTCGATGCACAAACTGATTGGTCTGTGGCTGTTGGCGATTGGACTGTTCGTTGCACAGTCCGGTTTCGCAATGCCAGTTTTCGCGGCGGATGCAGCTCATGCCGCGCATCCGGATGGACCACCGCTGAGTTTCGTGAGTGATTTGGCGATTTGGTCGCTGATCACATTTCTGGTCTATCTGTTCGTTCTGAAGAAGGCGGCCTGGCAACCTTTGATTTCAGGGCTGGATCAGCGCGAAGCGGGAGTCAAACAGGCGTTGGCTGACGCGGAGTCCGCTCGAATCAAAGCCGAGAAAATGTTGGCGGAGCACGCGAAGAAGCTCGACAAGGTGCAGGAAGAGGTCAAGGAAATCTTGGCTGAAGCTCGCCGGGATGCCGAGTACACGAAACAGGACATCGTCGCCGCCGCCAACAAAGAAGCTCAGGCGACTCGGAAGCGAGCGGTCGAAGAGATCGAGCATGCTCGCGATGTGGCGATGAAGGAGTTGTTCGATTTCGTCTCGTCCAACGTGATCGGAGCCACCGCAAACGTGCTCGGCCGAGCGTTGTCGGACGACGACCAGAAACGCCTCGTGAAAGATGCGCTCAGCCAGATTGGATCGAAGACTTAGCCCCAACACGGTGGCGTTGAGAGCAGAAAATGCCAGAGCTGCAGACAACTCGAGTGGCGAGCGTCATGGAAGATCCTAGCGCGATTCAGATCGCGAAGGTCTATGCCAGCGCGTTTCTCGAAGCGGCCAAGAGCACCATCGGGGTCGAAGCAGCAATTGAAGAAGGTCTGTCGTTTGTGGACGACGTGTTGGTCAAGAACGGCGATTTCGAGAAGCTGCTCGTGTCTCCGATGGTCAATAAAGACGACAAGCTGAAGTTGATTGATCGCGTCGTGGCCGGTCGCGGTAGTGACTTCTTTGCCAACTTGTTGCGAGTGTTGGCTCGGCATGATCGGCTCGACCTGTTGCCGAGTATTTTGCAGGCGGCGCGGATTCAGAATGAACAGGCGTCGGGTCGCAAGCGAGTCTCGGTCAAGACGGCGAAGCCGCTGTCGGACGAGTCTCGGCAGGCGATCATGGACCGGCTGCGAACCGCGTTGGCCTTGGAACCGATTCTTGAAACAGAGACCGATCCGTCGCTGATCGGCGGCATGGTCGTTCGCGTGGACGATACCGTTTACGACAGTTCGCTGCGGACTCGGCTGAAACAGCTCCGAGCCCGTTTGCGCGAGAGGAGCCTCCATGAGATTCAAAGCGGACGAAATCGCTTCAGTCATCCAGAAGGAGATTGAAGACTTTCGCGGCCAGATTGAAACGGCCGAAGTCGGTCGCGTGCTCGCTGTGGGCGACGGTATTGCTCGCTGTTACGGCCTGTCGTCAGCAATGTCTGGCGAAATGGTCGAATTCCCGAACGGTGTACGCGGACAAGTCTTCAACCTGGAAGAAAATTCCGTCGGCATCATCATCCTTGGCGATTACTTGAAGATCGCCGAAGGGGACGAGGTCCGCACGACCGGTGCGCTGCTGTCGATCCCGGTGGGCGAGGCGATGATCGGCCGAGTCGTCGATCCGCTCGGCAACCCGCTGGATGGCAAAGGCCCAATCCTGGCGACGGCCACTCGGCCGCTCGAATACGCGGCTCCGGGAATCGCCGGTCGTCAGCCGGTCAAGCAGCCGTTGCAGACGGGCATCAAGGCGGTCGATTCAATGACGCCGATCGGACGCGGTCAGCGAGAACTCATCATCGGAGACCGCAAGACCGGCAAGACGGCTGTCGCGCTCGACACGATCGTCAATCAAAAGGGGGGCGACGTCATTTGCGTTTACGTCGCGTGCGGACAGCGAGCGTCGAACGTCGCGGCCGTGTACGAGAAGCTCAAAGAAGCCGGCGCGATGGATTACACGATCATCGTCTCCTCGACGAGTTCCGATCCGGCTCCACTGCAATACATCGCTCCGTATGCCGGATGCGCGATGGCCGAGCACTTCACGTACAACGGCAAGCACACGCTGGTCGTGTACGACGACCTGACGCGGCAAGCTCAGGCGTATCGCCAGTTGTCGCTGCTGGTGCGACGTCCGCCCGGCCGTGAAGCATATCCTGGCGACGTGTTTTACTGTCACAGCCGCTTGCTCGAACGATCGGCCAAGCTGAGCAACGAGCTCGGCGGTGGTTCGCTGACGGCGCTGCCGATCATCGAAACACTCGACGGCGAAGTCTCGGCGTACATCCCGACCAACGTGATCTCGATCACCGACGGCCAGATTTACCTGGAGCCGTCGCTGTTCCTGGCCGGTATCCGCCCTGCCATCAACGTCGGTATTTCGGTCAGCCGCGTGGGCGGGAACGCCCAGAACAAAGCGATGAAGAAGATCGCCGGCTCGCTGCGACTGGACCTCGCCGCGTTCCGCGAATTGGAAGCGTTCGCGCAGCTTGGCACCGAATTGGACAAGGCCACGCAAAAGCAGCTCGACCGAGGTTACCGCATGGTCGAACTGCTCAAGCAGCCGCAGTACCAACCGCTGCACGTCGCCGATCAGGTCATCAGCATCTACGCCGGAACTCGCGGCTACTTCGACGACGTGCCTCGTCCCGATGTCGCCGCCGCCGAGAAAGAGATGCTCACGTTCATGCGCGAACAAAAATCCGAAGTCCGCAGCAAACTGATCGAAACCGGCACGCTCGACGAAGCTCTGGAAACAGCG
>CAYSHJ010000433.1:0-12832 GCA_964430385.1 uncultured Planctomycetaceae bacterium | reverse complement strand
CGACCTGACCGGAACGTTGAATCATTCCCAGAATCGGCGGCCTCTCTGGGGCGAGAGTGCTGCGTCCGCGAGCCCCTTTCAAACGCCTCCGACGTCCCCGTCGTCCTTTTTTTGACCGCCTCGGGATGCCCTTGATGTCCTACCACCACCCCTTCGGGCCAGCGCAGTTTTCGCACCGATTCAAAGCACTTCTGATCGTCGATCAACGGCAACAGAGTCAGTTCCATCCCTGGCTCCTCGCATCAGATCTCCAACGCGATTCACGCGGCTCCTTGCCACGCGGTCACTTCAATTTCTACCGTCTTTCGTAATTCCCAAACAGACCTCCCCGGATCGCCGGTTGAGCCTTTTGTGTACCATCCGCGTCCCTCAGATAGAAGTAACCCTTGGTCTTGCTTTTCTTGGCACGTCCCTTTCGCATTGTCATATTCGTGGGCATGGCTTTGACCCCCAGAACTCCAGCGGTACAATCCGGGCCGACGACGTCGCAAATTTGTGCCGCCCCCGATAGTGTCCAAGTACTTGACGGTGGTTGAAACCTTCTGTTCTACCGAGGAAAGAGGCATTCGCACCCCTAGCTCAATTGGATAGAGCATCGGTCTACGGAACCGAAGGTTGCTGGTTCGAGCCCAGCGGGGTGTACTTAGCTAAAGAGATGCGAGCAACGATTTTAGCTTCTGAAGCTCCTCGGCGTTGAGTTGAGGAGCTTTTTCTTTTCCCCCCACTAATCCCCCCACTAATGAGTCGCTTGATGCGGCTCCGGGGAGCTTCGTGTGGAGTTCGGTAGCAGCGGATTGCGCAGAACGAGTTGCCCCGTAAAACTTCTCCGTCGTCACGAAATCTTTGTGACGTAAGATGATCTTCAACGTCTCCGCCGAGATGCCGGCGTTGATGAGACGTTGAGCACAACCGCGACGCAGATCGTGGGCACTTGCGTGCTTGATCCGGTGTCCCGTTCGTGTGTCAGCTTGACGTACCACGATGCCGACTTTTTCGCCGACCATCGCGATGATCCGACTGACTCGATCCTTTCCCATGCGAGATGTCGAGCGACGGGCCGAGTGGCTTGATGACCGCTGGGCGGATCGACGAACCGAGTCGATTTCGTCCACGGTGATCGGGCCGGTGTCCTGTCGAAATTCGACTTCGCGACGAATCCCATCTACTGCCAGCCACTTTCGGACCGCCGTGTCCGATACGCCGAACGCGGCTGCAATCGAACAGTTGCTGTACCTCTTCGAGAGGTCTCGAAGGTCAGCAGTCGTGGGGCGAAAACAATCCGAGTCCGCCTTGATCTCGTGCTGGATCGGCAACGGATTGACGATCCAGCCAGTGCGGTCGCTCTTCGGGATTGAATTCAACAAGTTCTCCAATCCTGGAAGCATCGGAATCTCCTGCACGCGACCGTTCTTCTGAGATGACGGAACCACGATCGTTGGATGGTGACCCGCACGGGTTGGCCATCGCGGATGAATGTGGCGTTCATCATCCCAAGAGAAATCCATCAGGTCGCCGACGCGAAAGCCGCTCTCCCAAAGAATGCGAAGCGCGAACTTCCATGACGGCGAAGCATTTTGACCGACAATCAACAGAGTGCTTTCAAGCATTCGCTCGAATTCCTCGCCGGTGATCGGTCGGCCCTTCATCACGTCTTCCACTTTCAGCTTCTGCAAGGCTGGTACGGATTCAACCCAGCTATGCCGATGACAGAATCGCACGAAGGCCATTACGGCTCCCATCATGCTGTTGACGGTATTCGCAGCACGAACGTCGAACCGACATTCGTCACCGGCCAGCAACCGATCTTGAAGGTACTCCAGCATGTCCAACGTCACACACTCGGACATCGGTAAGCCCTCCGAAAGATGGTGGTCCTCGCGATACCCTTCAAGAATCCGTTCTGCGATCTGTAACCGCGAGAGTGAGTCGGTGAGCGACTTTTCGCGGATGCGAAGTTTTCGATGCTCCCGATAACGGTCGTAGCATTCCTGCCAACTCTTGCTGACTGGAATGCTGCTGGAACCGGGAGTCATTCTCGTTGGCGATTTGACTTCGCTGTCCGAAGTGATCGCCCCATTGGACGCCACATACTGACCGTTCAACAATCGTTCGCGGCATTCGCGGAAAATCCTGCGGGCTTCTCGTTGGTCACGAGTCCCACAGTTCTTCCGAATCCGCTGACAACGAATCGGGCAGTAAAACTTGAGCAAATAGCCGTTTCGTTCCGATCGCCGGAGCGGGCGGCAGGGATACAACTGGATGTTGCCGATTTCGGGCCGTCGCGACATGGCACGGTCCTTTCTGTGAAAGAGCGGTTCGTCATGCTTGTTTCCTTTCAGCGTTCTGAGAGAGATGCTCGATGAGGTTCTTCCCGGTCACCCAACGCGTGTGACCCACAGTCGTGTAGGGAAGACCCTCGTCGAGTAGTTTATCCCAAAACTTCTGCGAAATTTCCAGAAGTCCGAGCACCATGTTCTTGCTGTAGGCTTCGTGAGCATTCACCACGCCCGCTGTTCCATTCTGTTTCATCATGTGTTCCATGAAATTGAATTGGGCAAGGGAAAGCCGGTGGGCCATCGCGTGATGGTCCACCGGCCGTTGAGACGCACACCGACTACTCGCTCAGCGTCACCTGCGACTCGCGGGACTCGACGTAATCGGCGGCGAGTTGCAGCACGCGGATGGCTTGGGGCAATTCGGCGAGATTGAAGGACGACGTGTACTTGACCTCTTCGCCGTCGAGGTAGCGCTTCTGCAAGTTCACGCTGCGGAGGGTGCGTTTGCCGTCGTCCGCGTCGATCTCGTGAGCGAACACTGAGGCGGACACGAAGCCGATGCGGAAGACTCGTTCGGGTTTGCGGGAAGACATGGCGAGCACCTTTCGTTGATAGGTCGTCGCGCGGCCTGAGCGGACGCACGACCGATGTGTTTCGTGCTGACCATCAGCACGAAGACAGAGAGCGTTTGCTCGGCGTCTCGAAAGGGGAGAACCGGGATCAACGAAGGGGCGAGCGGATGCTCGCGATGTCGGCCAAGGATCGGTGACTGGTTCGTCGCAAGGCAAACGCCGTCACATCTCGCTCGGCTTCCCGATGGACCGGATGGTCACGGGCGAGTGAAACTTACGGACGCTTTTCCGGTGACACGGCAACGCGCTTCTCGTCGGTTTGTTCGGAGCGAGCTTTCAAGGCTTCCCAAAAATGTTTGCGACAGAGGAAGCCGGTGAGGCCGTCTTTGAAGGTCGCTTGCACGCCTTCTCCGTGGGCGAGACACCAAGTGCATTTGCCTTCGCCGTAGTTCGTAATGGTCAACATCTCATACTCCTTGGGCATTGAAGACTCATCGTTTCAATGAGCCGTGAGCAATCGGTAATGATGAGGCACGGCCGCAAAACGATGAACAAAAGTGATATGAACTCAGAGACGCGGGAAAGGGGCGTCTGAGTTTGAAGAAGTGATCCATCCAGGAATGGCGGCTGGTCATCGCGATCGGCGACACGACCGCCAAACACTCGGACTCAACGGGAGAGCCGTCAGGGCGGCTCTCCTGTCGCTTATTCAATACTCGTCAGGAAGCAGAGCCGTGATGGCTCCGCCGGGACCGTCTTCGATGAACCAGAGCTTCTTGCGTTGATCTGGCGATTCGAAGATTTGCAGGTAGTCGAGGCCGTTGTGTTGTCTGGCCTCGGCTTGAATTTCCTTGAGACAGGCCATGATCGTCGATTCCTCGAATTGCTCCACAGCAGCGCGAGTGGCGACGAAGGGCATGTCCTCCGAAGGAACGAAAAAATTGCAGGAAGCCTTCGCGTCATACGAAATCTCCTGCGGGTTGAGTTGCAGTCCTTGCATGGAACATGGGGAAGGAAATAAATGCGTCTCATCGTGAGACGCACCGAAAACTCGTGAAGGGCCAAAACGCGTCCGTCCCTGAAACGGACGAGTCGAGCCAATCACAAGAGGACGGCCAAAGCCGGAAGTCGATGATGGAGAAGTAAAGCGCGCGTCGTGAGAGAGGTTCACGGCGGCGATGAAAGTGGCGATCCAAGATCGCAGTGATCAGCCAAGGATCGGTCGCTGGTCCGCATGATCGTGGACGCTACGACGTCTCGACTCGGCTGGTCTTCGACGGATCGAAGACAGGGGACGCGCAGGGCCGCGTCCCCGGATGACAGCACTACTTTGCGTCGGCGTCGGTCTCGGAGTTCACGATGTTGGCCCACGCCTGTTGCAAGAGCAGCGAGGCGACTGGCAGGTCATCGCGACCGAGACTCGTCGTCGACTTGAACTCGTTCCCTTCGCGGTAGGTCCGTGAGAGGGACACCTTGGCATAGATCCGTTCGCCTTCGGGTGTCTTGACCGTGTTGTGAAACACGCTGGCCGCGACGCCATTCGAGCGGAAGACCTTCCAAGGTTTGTTCGGGGTGACTTTGGACTCTGACATGGTAAGAGGGGGAAAGAAACAAAATGCTCCGCGCGGTTCAGCACCGAGCGGGGCTATGAAATCCACACCAGCCGCCAACGCTCGACGCAGGCCCTGACCGCGCGGAGCATTGGAGGACAGTTGGGGTGTGGCCACGGAGAAGACTCGCGACCGAGGCAACCAATTCATGTGGCAGCTCCGGCATTGCGAGGTTCGGGGCAAACGAGCGATGCACGTTGGCCATCGCTCTTCAGGATAATCGGTTCGTACAGAAACGACTCCGGCGTGAGGTCGTGATGATCGACCATCAGCCACAGTTCGGGGGACTCGCGTTTGCGAAGTTCCTTCGCGAGCTGATTGCAGCGGTAGGCGCTGGTGGTAATGAACAACACCGAGAACGTCGGCGCGGTGGCGCTTGGAAAGTGTCGCAGATGACCGTGTTGTCGCGCCAGTTCGGCATAGCCGCGAGTCTTGCGAGCGGCGATTTGATGCGGCGAACTGGTGCCACGATCACGCTCGACGTAATAGACTTTTGATTGCCCCGACATCGACAACAACAAGCCGGCATCCGGTGAACACGACAGTGGCGGCACTTCGCACAGCGTCGTTTGCAGCGTGAATCGCTCTGGTTCCGTAGCGTCCTTGTTGATGGTCTCGTACTCGGAAATCCAATTCTCCAGCTTGACCTCAGTCTGCCGCGCAATGGCGTGTTCGATGACGATGCGGGTGTTGTTGAGTTCAATCCAGTGGCTCAACCGGTCGGCGCGCGGATGCCGCGTCATCGTGGCGAGGTAGCGTTCGTCATCGAACCACGACGCGAGCAATTCGGCACCGGCTTTCGTCGGGTAATAAACCGGCGCGGCTCCGTGCGATCCCGGCAAAGCGACCGGAACGTTGTGCCGTTGCAGATACCCGCCTTGCAACAGCTTGCCCAGATGTTTGCGGGTACTGCGACCGGACGCGTGATTCAATTGGCAGAGCCGCGCGATTTGCTCGCGTGTCAGCACGTAGTAGCGTGCGACAGCTTCCAGCAAACGGACATCCATTTCAGTCACAGGCATGACAGCCTCCGGGGAATGCTCGAAAAAAAAGACACCGAGCAACTTCCGAAAGTTGGAGAGCGGCTCGGTGAAAATCGATCCCACAAGGGGACGAGCATTACAACCGGGCACTTGCTCTTCGCAGCGTGAACCGCGTCGGAATCAGGCGTCAACCGGAGGCAACCTCATGACAAGGTCGATGGGGAGAACTCTATCGTGCCTCTCGTGATCGTCAAGCAGCGTTTTATTGTCTCGGAAGAAGTTCGACGAAAAACGTCCTGCGCCTGCATTCTCCAAACGCGTGAACGTGACATCGTCAAGAATCCGCTCAAAGGTTATGCACGTTGGAAGCCAATCATTCACAGCCATCCGTTTCGTTTTTGGGGGGAGCCGTTTCGACTCGGCCGTCGCGGCCGAGGGCGATCGCCATGCCGATCGAAAGTCATTCGCCGGAAAACCGATCGACGACGTGGCGGTCGCCGGGTCGCCAGGCCCCCCTGGCTTGTTTCGTAGCAGCGAGGCCGTGGACCGTCTGACCAATGGCGGCAAGAAGAATCAGTGTGAGCCTCAGCGAACACTGATTAACCGCCCCTGCAACGTACGAAACAAGCCAGGGGGACGAGGCCCCGCCGAGGAACCCTGGCGACCCACGAAACGGCTGGTGGGCAAACAACATACAACAAACACCTTCGTTGACCCTCCGTGGACCGGGGCGGCCAAGCGCTGGAATGGGGTCTGGAACCACCTCTGGAACCAGTGTTGGACCGGGGTCTGGAACGGTTTGGGGACAAACGTTCTTGGCTCCGCCGTGTTACCCAAGTCGCCGGCGGAGCGGCGACAGGAAGGCGTTCTCCTCAAAAAGAGAAAGATCTTGTGAGCGGCACGCTCGCGAGACGGAACAGCGCGGAGTCAATTCATGGCGACACCGTCTTTCGAGACGTCCAGTGAATTTGCTCGCGCTGTGTTTCGCGGCGCGAGAGTATTCGCGCGATGGAACGCGGTCTCACTGTCGGCTCGTCGATCGACGACTTGTTGGAGCTTCGTCAGCGGCAACTCTCGGCGCGGCTGCGACTCGGATTGATGAAGCAACTCGAAAGGCTCGTGGACAACCTCGCGCGTTTGCCAGAGCGTACCGACCTCACGCCAGAGAGAGTCGAATTCTGGCGAATGATCTGGCGCACGCAGTACCAACAAGCGATTGGCGTGACCGTGGAACAACGCGACCTGTTGCAAACGGGTTTGCAACAGGTCGCGGAAACTGGTTCACACACGGTCGAAGAAATCATCGCCGAAGTTCGCGATGCTCAGAGAAACCGATTTTGCGGCGGCGCGGACGGAGAAGGCGGCGGCGCAGTTTGATCAGAGGCTTTAGGATTCGGCAAGACATCTGACGACGTCGTCAGCGGCAGCGTGGGGAGCGTGAGATTCGCGGCGAATTTTGACGGGATCACAATCGCCGTTTGCGACAGCAGCGACAACCGCAGACGCTCCTCTTCACGTTCAATCGCCTCTTTCGAGACAAAGAATTCGGACTCGAAATTCTTTGCCAGCAATTCCGCTTTGCGCTCTCGCAATTCGGGGGTCTCGTCGGTTTTCTGCTCTTCAATTTTTAGGTGATAGAGCTTCGGATCGTCTTTGAACTTACCGATCGCAAATCCCGTGGGCAGCTCGCGCACCAGACGTTCCCACCTTAGTTGCTGCTCCTGGATACTGAAGTACGTGTTGGTCACATCATCATACGTCTCGTGGATCGGCACCAAGACTTCGCCGACGGTGTGACTTTCACCATTGCTGTGAGCCGTCTTTTCGGATTCGGATCGCGACGTGTTCGACTGGCCTCCGGCGGACCTCGTGAACTGGGTCTCTCCCGGAGCGTGCGACGTTCCCGCGTTTTTGCCAGATGTGTGGCTGGCTCCCACGTCCTTGGCGGTGGAGTCGGTTTGCGTCGCGGATGTGCTGCGGGTCGTTTCACGTCGGTGCCCCACAACTAACTGCCGCGGCGTATGTCGTACTTCCTTCAGCAGATATGGGTCATGACTCATTTTCGCAAGCTCCTCGGCAATGATCGTCGCGTCTTTCGCAGCGTTGGAGAACATCAACCGCGATCGCGCTTGCCAGATGATATCCGTCAAATCAATGTCGCCGCGCACGAGCTGCGAAAACGATTGATGCGCGAGGATCAGCCGCAGACCGAGTTGCCGGACCAGCGGGAGTGCATTGAACAGGTCCGGTCCCACGAAATGTTGAAACTCGTCTAGAATCAAATAGGTCGGATCGACCTGTTTCGGAGTCATGCTCATCGCGGTTTGAATCACCTCGTTGACCACGAAACCGCCGATGGTCCGCGCGATCTGCGGATCAAGCGTGTCCGACGATCCCAAGTTGACGATGACCACCTTGCGTCCTTCGATGAATTTGGAAACGTCAAAACGATTCTCGGTGACGCCAAACATTCGCCGCAAAATGCCGCAGTCGGCGAACAACGACAGCCGGCTGCGAGTCGACTCCAATTGTCGCAGTGCTTCGGAACCACCCTTGAGAATCTCGGCCCACATTGCCCGCAAGTGGGTCGGCAGTTGTGCCAGCAAAGCGGTATGCTCTTTTGTTCCAGGCCGTAACAACCACCGCGAGGCGGCGATCGGCAAGCCCATCGCCGCTAATGCAAAGAAACAGGCAAAGGTCCAGTATTTCAGTCGCGGCATTTGGTCGGCACTTTGACTGGCCCATCCCCTCAAGACGATTTCCATCGAACGCCCCGCTTGAAAATAGAGTTGTTCGTCGGACTCCTGCCGGTGGCTGTGCAAGGGATTAAACGGGAGCACCCACTTTTGATTCGCCGGCTCCAAGTAAACGAGCCGCTCACGCACATGATTTGGACAGGTTTTTGGATCGGCCATCCAAGTCAGCAGATTCTGACTGAGATTTCCAACGGGATCGATCAAAAACAACGCGCACTTCGGGCGGGGGATACTGAGCAGCGATTTGATGATCGACAAGATGAGCGTCGTCTTGCCGGAACCGGTCGCACCGATGGCATGCAGGTGCGTGCGCAGCAACTCAGGATCAAGGTAGTACGCCAAATTGGTTTCCACGTCCGTTCCGATTTTGATGGGGAACATGATTCGAGAGACTCCTCGACCGCTGGCACTTCCGGGGTTAAGAACGTCGCGGGGATGACGTCGCAGAGGGCGCGGTCGCGACCTGTCTGCTTACCTCACCTCGACGTCGACAAAGGAACTGCATGGTTCAAGGTCGAACCACGATTGTTTTTGATGAGGCGGGGTTCAGCCGCCGCGCTGCTACCGCGCGAGCGGATGCCGTTCTAAATGTTCCGCGAGCAATCATGATTTGAAAAACTCTGCGACGGCTCTGTCTTCTTGCGTGTGATAGCGCGCGATGATGGAGTCAACCATGTCGGAGTCGTAATTGGATTTCTCCGCCTCTTCACAGAGCGTGCGAAAGTACTCGGCGATCTCAACCACTGAGCGAAACTGTTTCTTTTGCGTCGCTCCGCTAGCCGCGAGCGCCTGCTCGATCATGCCTCGGAGTTGAGCGGCGCGAGCCTCGACTTCCTCCGGCGAATGCGAGTCGGTCATGTAGGTCTCGAAGTAATCGTCGAGCCGCTCCCGCGTGAACCGGTTCCCGAGTTCGGTGGAGTATTGGTCTCGCAACAGCATGCAACCCAGCCGAGCCTCTTCACGGCGGTGCTTGTCGTCGGCACGGCGAATGGCGTCGGTTTGTGCCTGTTGATCGCTTTCACATTGGCGACGTTGACGATCGGGAGCGGCGGCTTCCCATTCAAGCTGTCGGCGATGGTCTTCTTGTTGTTGTTCACGGCAGCGACGGTCTGATTGCTGGCGTGTCCGCCAATTGCCGATATGAAACGTCGTCCCGCGCCACGCATCCGCAAGTTTTCCCAGAACGATGGAGACAGGCGTGACCGCAATCAGCGTGAAGCCTTGGACGAGGCTCCCTGCGAGCAGTCCTCGAAAACCGATCTCACAAATCTGCAATGGCTCGACAAACCCCTCCTCTCTCAGTCGCTTGATCGCATACAGCCAGAAAGCGATCCCGCCGATTCGCCTCGCCCAGAAGTGAAGGCTCCCCGTTGGATCAGCGATCGCTTGGCCGATCGAATGCAAGAACAGCACCAGCATCAACAGCGCGACGATGTCGTGAGATTGAATGAGTTCCCAAAGTGAGTTCATGTCAACGGCCTTTCATCGAAGTGGAGAGACGTCGGCGCACACCGTTTTCGGGACACGCATCAAGACATGTGAAATCACTGGCGGCGACGAATGGACTGACTGTGGTCGGTCAGTGACACGGCCGTGGCAGCGGATTTTGATGTCGGTTGCCACGGGACTCAGGAATCCGACTGGCGAAACTTTGCGAAGAGCCACGCGAAGAGGATCAACGCAGCCAAGGGAGATAGCGTCATCGCGAATAGGAACAGCAGCCGCTTGAAGGGAGCGATGACGGTGATGTCTATGGGATAGCGCGAGCCGACAATTGCTGGAGTCACGGGTGACGAACGGAATTCGACGTAACCAGACAAGACCGAGTCGGTGAAGAACGGCACGTCCGATCGGCGTGGCATCTGCAATTGGATCTGTTGCGGAACGAACAAACGCAGAGCTGTGGCTGCTGTCGGTTGTAGTCGGCCATCCGGACTCGCGAGCGTTGCCCGTAGCGACTCATCGCATTGACTCGGCTCAACATGAGTGAGTATGGGGATTACTGACAGGCTGATGGCTTCAGCGTTATCCGCCACTGTCGTATTGAGCCGAACGAGCACTTGGTGGCCATTAGAAACGACGAGTCGCACGGGTGCTGGACCGGCGAGGGTGATCGTCAAGGGCTGAGGTGCGCACGGGACGATGGCTCCTTGTCCCTTCGGGAGCAGGATTGAAAGCGACAATGCAAGATTGCGCGGTGCGGGTGGCAGCTTTCCCGTGAGACGGATCGTCACGGTTTGTTCGCCGGAGCGCAGCTTCGAGGCTGCGAGTTCCAACCGCGTCATTGAAGGCGGCGGCGAAAGAGAGAATTCACTCTCAGGTGGCAACGGACCGTCGACGTGAACTCGGACCTTGGCCTCCACCACCGCGATCGCCTTGGCGAGATCGGCCCGCTGACCACCGGCGTCACTTACGAGTTCTGGCTCGTCGGCCACAACTCCCAAGGCGACGGCCCGGAGAGCAATCACGTCTCGCACGTCGCGACGTGAGAATTGGCGGCATCAATTGCAGTCCGCGAATCAGGAGCGCAAAGGTCACGGCCTATGACGACTTCAATCATCCCGTGACCTTCAACGACCGCCATACAAACGCAACTCCCTCAACCATCGTCGCATGAAGACTTCAACCCTTCTCGGATCGCCTCTCAGTTGCAATCCGAAAGCGGACCGATAGCATTCCGCTCCGACACGGGTGCCTGGGAGCTTGTTGCTGTCAGGAGAATAGGGAAGACGGTTTGAATCCGTCGCGGTCCCGCCGCTGTAACCGGGGACGAACGCCGCCATCGCCACTGAGCACGATGCTTGGGAAGGCGCGGTTAGTAGATCGATCCGGGAGCCAGAAGACCTGCCCTGTTGTCGTTCAAGTAATTGGCTCACGAGACTCGCTCCGGACGAGTCGTGGCAATCTGTTTGGCAGGCATGGCGCGAGACGAAGACGCCCTCGGTGTATCGAGGTGTCGTTGTTCCTGTGCGCGTGGTTTGCTACGGGCGGCTGCGACGGACGGACGGTTCTGCGTGAGTCATTTTGACAACGGAGAATTGTCATGCGAAATGTTCTGGGAAGCTCACGTCGTTCTGGTTTCACGCTCATCGAGTTGCTGGTGGTGATCGCGATCATCGCCATCTTGATCGCGCTCTTGTTGCCCGCCGTGCAGCAGGCTCGCGCGGCCGCGAGGCGGACGCAGTGCCGCAATTCGCTCAAGCAGTTGGCGCTCGCACTGCACAACTATTCGGAGACGTACAACGGCATGATGATTCCGTACGTCATCGAAAACACGACTCGGATGAATTACCTCGCCACGTTTTCCGGCGCGAAAGGCAAAGCTCAGTTCTGGTTCGGCACAGTGGACTACGACATTCCGACGCCGTCACAGCAACTGGATTTCAAAAAAGGGCCGCTCGCGCCGTTCATGGAAGCAAGTTATGAGTCGTACCAATGCCCGGACTTTGGGCCAGGGCAGATGCAAGCAGTTAAGTTCGGCCGACCGGCGTCGGGCTTCGGCTACAACGGTTATTACCTCTCGCGTGCTTCGGGAGTCGATTGGCCGCCGCCGACTTTCACCGCCACGCCGAGCGCCAATCCCGCCACGCGACGCTTGGCCGATGTCCGCGTTCTGTCTCAAACCGTCGTCTTTGCCGACAGTGCTCAAGTCCGCATGACGCAGTTCTCGCCGCCCCTCTTCAGCTTTGAAGAAAACTGGATACTGGACCCTCCGAGCAAGAATTTTCCGGATGTGCATTTCCGTCACGACGGTGCAGCGAACGTCGCCTTCCTGGACGGCCACGTCGAAACTCGGGCGCGGCATTGCCGCATCGCTGTCCCAGGTTCCAATTTTATTTCCGCGACTCAAGCGGCTCTGATGGAGCAGAACAAACTCGGTTATGTCAGTGACGGCAACCTCGACACCCCGGCGAAGCAAGACGATCTGTACGACCGGCGCTGAAGTAGACCGGTCACTCGGTGACCGGAGATTCGAGTCACGGAGTGACTCGACTACTTCCTTCCAGCTTCTCCCCGCCGATCACAACGCCTTGATCGTTGACAAGAAAGGTCTCCATTATGCTGGCTCACTTTGCGGCTCGATGCCGCTGGGTTTGGTTACTCGTGTTCTGCTTAATCCTGTCTGGCTGCGGCGGATCGCCTCCGCCGTCCGAGTCGCACGCCGGCCGGATGGTCTACGTCGATACCGCCACGATGCAGCCGCTCGTGCATGACGTGGCCGCGTCATTTCCAGCCGTGCATCCCCAGACTGGAAAACCGACGTTGCGTCCGGCGCTCTATTGTTCGATGTGCAAGAAGTGGTCTCCCGCGCCCGACGTCGATCAGGTCAATCGCATTCCTGAAGCGGGACTGTGTCCGCAGGACAAGACGCCGCTGACCGCCGAAGGTCCGTGGCCGGACGATGCCACCGCGACGCCAAGGAGTGGGAAATGACCCCGGTCGCGATCTGTTGGAGCGGTGGCAAGGACAGCGCGTTGACGTTGTCGGCTCTGCGAGCGGACCCCGCCTGGGAGCCGGTCACTTTGCTGACGACGTTCACGCGCGACTTCGATCGTGTGTCGATGCACGGCGTGCGGCGCGAGTTGATTCACGCTCAAGCCGCATCTCTTGGCTTGCCGCTCCGCGAAGTGTTCA
>CAYSHJ010000432.1:0-2733 GCA_964430385.1 uncultured Planctomycetaceae bacterium | reverse complement strand
TCGTGTCGATCTCGCAGGATCTCGAACAGCACGGCCAGCGTGAGCAGCGACGCGGCCAATCTCGGCCAAACGAGGTAGTGGTTGAAGCGTTCGAGACATGCGCCGTACAGGAAGAACGAGAAGAACGCCAGAAAGCTGCTGGCGAACTGATTGACCGACAACACCGCCGTCGGCCGCTCGTGAGTTTCACCGTTCGTTGCGGATTTCTTTCGCCGCCAAACGAAACCCAACTGCGCCCACAGCCCGCCAATGGTCAACAGGAAGATCGCGGAGCTAATCAGGCCGGTGATGTGGTAGCTCATGGTGTTCGTGGTTTGACAGATTTCGGCGATTCTGTGAAGCCCGTACCACGGCTGAGTCAACAATGCGAAGCGGACGCCGCACCACGCCTCAAACGGCAGAAAACGACGCCGTGGCTCAATCCACGGGGGCTAGTCGTGGCCCCAGGTTTCATCGATCGCCGCCAGCACTTCCTCGGGAGAATAGCGAGCTAAGAATCGCTCCGGCCGCAGCATCCGGCGCACATGCCCGGCACCATCGACGAGAAACGTCGTCGGAGCGTTGGTGTCATCGCCCGTTGGGCCTGCTCCCGATTGAATGACCTGCACGGCTTTGGCCATGCTTTGATCGGCGTCGGAAACGACGATCAGATGCGGAAAGTCGGCTTGAGTCGTCTTTGCTGTGGATTGCTTGTCGTTCGAGATGACAACCACTTGAACCTGCCGCTTGGCAAATTCTTCATGATGCTTTTCGAGCTGCCCGAGCTCGACCATGCAGATGCCTCACCACCGGCCTCGGTTGAAAACCAGGACCGAGCGGATTTCGTTCTCCACATCCTTGTTGGTGAACGGTGTGCCGTCGGCAAGCATCGCGGCGAATGGCGGGAGCTTGCCGCCGGGTTGAGCTGGCCCCGTATAGATCGGCGACTTCGTCGCAACGAGCATCAAGTACCATTCGCCTCCACACAGCAGCGCGAAGAACGTCAACGCGGCACCGCGCAAGACGCTCCGCCGCTGCCGCACCGCGGCGATCATCAACACGACACTCAGCGAGGCGAGCAATGGCACGTACCAGGGCGTCCACAAATGCTTCAGCGAGACTTGCACCGCATACAGCACTGGCCCGAGCAGAAAGAGCAGCAGCCCTGCCCAGAAAAATGGCCAGCAACGCGACGGGGGAGTCGTGGTAGTAACGGCTTGAGGATTTTCCATGACAACTCTCACCTGTTGGTTGACATTCCAGGACAATGGTCTGATCCGTTTTCGGAATCTCAGCGGCTTGGACGTTCGTCGCGAGCCATGTCGTACAGCGCTTTGATGTATCCGATGCTGTAGGCCCAACCGGTGCGGCGATCACCGACCATTTGGGGGACGTGGTCGGCAATCACGATGCCGCGAAAGTCCACTTCGACCAGCGTCCGCATACGTCGTGTAGAAGATTCCGGCCTTGGCCAAGTCGCGCAGGTACTGTTTGTATTGTTCGATCTTCTGATCGCGGCCCGGCAGGTTCAGCGTGATTTCGGGCATGTTATGCACGTTCGAGTTGCCGATGTTCGCCACGTTCAGTCCGGCAGCTTCCACGCGCTGCTTGAAACGGGCAAATTGCGCCAAGTTGCCGCCGTTAGTCGGGATGCTGACGTGCCCGACACCGAGCTGCCTGGCAAAGACCAGATCCTCGTCGGTGAAGTCGGAGGGGATCTGAAGCGAAATCTTGATACCGGGCGAAAGCGGTTGCAGCTTGGCAGCCAGCCTATCTTTCGGCTCCTCGGAGCGAGAGGGCCGAGCCGCCAGCGCGGCACCAACAACGGCACAGGCGAAATCGCGACGGCTCAGGGCACAATCGTTCGGTTCTCTCACGGATCTCATGGTGACTGACTCCGATTGTCATCAGCGTTCATCGACTACGTAGACCCCGCAGAGGAAAGTAGGCAGTAGCCGAACTCGCAAGAGTTCAGGTTTCACCGGAATTCACTGAATTCTTGCGAATTCAGCTACATAGCGATCTCAGCAGGTTTACTTAGTTCTCATCAAACGACTTTCGGCAGCTCAAACCCTTTGCGATGTTCGCGGCCGAGGAGTTTGTTGGCGGCGGGATCGTCAAACGATTCGGTTTGGGGATCCAGCCGCAGCTTCTTGCCGGTGCGCCACGCGATGTTGCCGGCATGGCACATCAGAGAACTGATGTGACCCGAGTAGAGTTCCTGGTTGAGCGATTCGCGCTTGCGGCTGCGAACGGCGTCGAGAAAGTTGCGAATGTGAACCTGCTGGGCCTGAGCCAGGCTGCTGCCGCCTTGTTTGATGACCTTGCCCACCGCGTCGTAGGCGATCCAAGTCGAGTTGGTCAGCAGCATCCAACCGTTCTCGCCGTAGATGGCCGCCCCTTCCGTGGCACCGAAGAGTTTCGGCCGGGACCACAACCGCAGCTCGTACTGGATAATCTTGTCCGGGTACTCGTAGTTGATGAGCATCGTGTCGGGCCACTCTTGGTCGTCGTCTTTGAAGAAGAACTTGCCGCCGGCGCACGACACCGACGACGGCATTCCGTCCAGGCCCATGACGGCTCGGCAGTAGTCGATGCGGTGGACGCCGTCGTTGCCCAGGTCGCCGGTGCCGTAATCGAACAGCCACCGCCACGCGCCGCCGACGATCGAGGCGTTGAACGGCCGCTCGGCCACCGGGCCTTGCCAGATGTTGTAATCCAAGCCCTTGGGGGGCGAGCCGTTCGGAGCCAGAC
>CAYSHJ010000431.1:0-2280 GCA_964430385.1 uncultured Planctomycetaceae bacterium | reverse complement strand
GAAGGTCTTTGCGGCATCGGCTGACGAAAACAGGATGAAGTGGTCGGCTTGATCGTTCCCCGCTTTGATCGGCCGGTCCTTGATCGGCATTTCGTTGCTATCGACGCGGACCAGCGCCCAGACCTTTCCGGATCGCGCCTGCCACAGCCAAGTCTCGCCGCCGAAGAAGCCGTACTGGCTCTTGAAGTCCTGTGGTTCGCACTTCCGCGACTTGTCCCAGGTCTGACCGCCGTCGGTCGAACGCCACCTGAAGTAAGGACCGCCACCGCCGTCGTAGTCGACGCCCAGCAGCAGCGAACCGTCGGCCAACTCCAACACGTTGCGAGTGGTGTGATTGCTGGCCTGTGGTTTCATCTGCTCCGATTCGACGCGCGTCGATTTCCAGGTCCGGCCGCCATCCGTCGAGCGATGCAGAAACCCGGTCGTGTAGCCCCATTCGTTTCGCACGTCCTGAGCGAGCAAGTGGCCGGTGATGAAGACCGTGCCGTTCTTGAGCACGGTCAAATACGGCTCGCGGCCGAGCAAGTCGAGCGGCTGCGGGTCGCTCCACGTTCGGCCGCCGTCCTTCGAGCGAAACAGCAGCGTCTGCTCCATGACCTTGTTGCCGTCGCGCTTGTGCTGATGAAACGCGGTCAACAGCAACTCGCCACCGGGCAACTTCGCGATACAGGGCTTGTAGTCATCCGCTTCACCCAACGGGATTCGCTCGCCGACGAGTTTGTCGGTCGGCAATGATTTGCGATCCGCAATTGCGATGTCGGATGCGGAGAATTCGTCGGCGCTGGCGGTCACAGTCGATGCCGATAGTACGAAAGCAGCGAGCGTCAGCCGGAACAGTAACATCATCGGTCATCCCAAAAGCATTCGTTGGCAAGCCGATCAGTCCCATTCCGATAGATGGCGACCATAGCACAGCGGCAGCGGCCGGCGTTGTCGGGCATTTCTTGCGTGTAATCGATCCCCAGATGGTACAACAATGTCGCACGAATGTCATCCGGATCGAGCGGCCGAGCGACGGGATACTCGGCCTGGCTGCTGGTGGCACCAATCACTGCGCCGAGCAACCCGCGATGCGTCACCGCCGGCACCAGAGCAGAATGACGGCCGTACCGCTATCACAACATCACCGTTGTATCTCGATTATCGGCTCGCTGGCCAGTTTAGATGCCGGTGTAGGAAGTGGAATGTGTTCTGGCCGTGAATCGTATGTGGGCCGTCGAAGAACTCGACCTCCGTCCGGTCGCCGATTTTGAGTTGGTCATAATGGCGGCGGACTTTGCCAAACTCCCCGGCGACCAATTCCGTCGGTTGGCCGCCGTCGCGATGCCCCGCTTCGACCATGAACGGCCGCGGGGCCATCAGCATCGCCAGTTCGGCGTAGCCGGCCACATGCGCCATGTTCCACTCCGGAATTTCGTACTCACTCGTAAACACGTAGCTGTAGCGGTCTTCGTTGGAGGCGATGGTCCGCACCCAATCGGTGAAGTCCCCGGAGCAGATCGACAGGCAATACCGGTCGACCAGCGGCGGCACGCGCATCGCCGTCTTGCCCCCATAGGACAATCCATAAAACGCCATCCGCGTCGAGTCCACCTGCGGCAGCGTCGCCAACCAGTCCAGCGTTTGCTCGTGCTGCGCGATGATGTAGCTGAACAGCGAGCGTTGCAGCGGATTCGACATGCGCTGCAATGATCGAAAGCGGTCGCCGCCGCGATACGGATTCTGCGGCGAGTAGACCAGGAAACCACGTTTCACGAGTTCCTCGCTGAACGCCTTATAATAGGCGAACGGCTTGGGGTCGCGCGAGATCGTGTCCATCGCCGTTCCCTCGAGTCCGTGTTGGCACACGACCAACGGACGCTTTTCGCCGGCCGATAAGTTTCTCGGCAGCAGCAGGATTCCGGAGGCGATCACGTCATCCACGACATCCAGCACGACTTCGTAACCGACGTATTCGTCGGTCTCAAGAATCCGTCGTGTCCGGGCGTTGGCGGGACGTGCTTCCGTCGGCAGACGTCCAATCAACTCTTCATGCACCCAAATGCGCCACTGACGACGCATTCGTTGCCAGTCTTCCGCCGACGCCGGATTCAGCAGCCATTTTGCATCACGCACTTGAGCACTCCGGCGGAACACGCTCTGCACATGAACCTGCAACTCGTCGAACTGCCGTTTCTCACGAGCGGCCGCATCGTGTCGAGCCTGCTTGGGCTCACCGATCCGTGAAGTGTCCAGTTGCCACGCTGCCGGTTTCTCGCCGAGTTCACTGTCGATTCCCAG
>CAYSHJ010000430.1:0-1965 GCA_964430385.1 uncultured Planctomycetaceae bacterium | reverse complement strand
GTGCTGCAAGTCGCCACGGTAGTAGATGCGATCCAGCGGTCGCAGCGGGCCAAACGCCGGAAACGTTCTGATCTTGCCGGACGCCAACGCGAATCCAGCCGGTGTCAGCAGTCGGTTGCCTTGCCCGCCCCACACGTCGTTAAAGTCCCCTGCCACGATGGCGGCGGTGTGCATGTGACTCCGCGTGATGACCTGATGACTGATGATCCGTCGCAGTTGAATCGTCCGCTCGAAGCCCGCCAAGCCCAAATGCAGGTTGCACAGCAACAAGGTTCGAGAGTGATGCGCCCAGCGTACGTGTCCATGTGCGACGAGTGCTTGACGCCGCTTCTTCAGAGGAATCGTCAGATCGATGTGATGAACATCCGCCAGCGGAAAGCGGCTGAGGATGGCGTTGCCATAATGTCCGTCGCGAACTTTGACGTTCGCTTGATACGCTCGATGCGGCAGCCCCAGCGCTTCGCCGAGCAAATCCACTTGGCGATGGTTTTGGGACCGGGGCACATTCTCGTCCACTTCTTGAAGAAACACGATGTCCGGGTCGTAATGAGCGAGGGTCTCGATGATTCGCTCCGGCCGATACCGGCGGTCCACACCACCGAAACACTTGTGGATGTTGTACGAGATCAGACGAAACTTCATCGTAGCCAATCATGGGAACGTCGAGCGGGTGGTGAGAAAGCTTGGTCAGAGGATATTCTGCTTCCCTCCGCAAAGGTACGCGGAGGCACCGGCTGATGCGTTTGTAGTCCCGCCTTTAGGCGGAATCCCCGGCTAAAGCCGGAACTACGAACTGCGAAAACAACGAGGAGTGGGATTCATGTCACAACCGGGAGATCGCCCGCGGGTCTTGGTGACGACCTTGGTTGGCGACGACGGGCCTCATGGAGCGCTTTTGCGGCGAGCCGGCTTCGAGGTCGTGGTGGTGGACCGCCGCCTCGATCTGGGCGTTGCGGACAAGCTGATCGGCGCGTTGCGAGATTGTGTCGCATGTATCGCGGGATCGGAACCGTACACGCCGCAGGTCATCGCCGCGTGTTCCAAGCTGCGAGTGATCGCTCGCACGGGCGTGGGGTTTGACGCAGTCGACCTGCCGGCGTGTAATCAAGCTCGCGTCGTCGTCGCGACGACTCCCGGCGTGAATCATCACTCGGTCGCCGAGCACACGCTCGCGATGCTGCTGTCGGTGGCGCGCGGGTTTCCTGGTCTCGACAAGAAAGTGCGCGAAGGTCGCTGGGGCCGAGTGGCTTTGCCGCGCGTCATGGGGCGCACGTTAGGCTTGGTTGGTCTGGGCCGCATCGGCCGCGCGGTGGCGACGCGGGCGAGAGGCTTGGGGCTGAACGTCCTCGCCTTCGACCCGTTCCCGAACCGCGAATTCGCCGAGCAGTGGCAGGTTGAGCTGACAACGCTCGACGATTTGCTGTCGCGATCGGACTTCGTCTCATTGCACCTGCCGATGGACCAATCGGTGAAGCACTTGATCAACGCCGACTCGTTGCTGCGGATGAAGCGCGGCGCGGTGCTGATCAACACGGCTCGCGGGCCGCTCGTCGACGAAGCGGCGTTGTACGATGCGCTCCGATCCGGACAGTTGCGAGGAGCCGCGCTCGATGTGTTCGAAACGGAACCGCTGTCACTCGACAGTCGGTTGCTGCAACTCGACAACTTGCTGCTGAGCGGCCACATCGCGGGACTCGATCTGGAATCGCAACATGACACGTTGGAAATGGCCGCTCAGGTGATTGTCGATTTGCAGCAAGGCGGCTGGCCGACGGAGTGCATCCGCAATCTGGCGGGCGTTCGCGACTGGACGTGGTGATATGCCCACGACTTCCGAAACAACTTTGCGACTGGCCATTGATCCGGTGTGGTCGTGGCCGGTGTCGGTGTTGGTGGCGATCGGGCTGATCGTGTTTGTGCTCGTCACGTATCCGCGGCGAGTGCGGCATCTGTCGGTCGGTTGGC
>CAYSHJ010000429.1:0-6285 GCA_964430385.1 uncultured Planctomycetaceae bacterium | reverse complement strand
GATGAGCATGACTTGAAACTGCGCTCGTTCCACATGCACGATCGTCAGACTGACACCGTCCACGGCCACCGAACCTTTTTCGACCATGTGGGCCGCCAGCTCCTCCGGCACATCGAACCAATAGTCGGCCCACTCACCGTGCGATTCGATCCGGGCCACTCGTCCGACGCCGTCGACATGCCCCTGCACGATGTGCCCACCGAAACGGCCGGTCGCCGGCATCGCTCGCTCGAGATTCACCACGTCGCCGATTTCGAGCTGATCCAGATTTGTTCGGTCGAGTGTTTCGGCCCCGGCCTGAAAGCTCCACAGTGAGCCATCGGCCTCGACGACCGTCAAGCAGCAACCGTTGATCGACAGGCTGTCGCCCAGCCGTCTCGCAGCCGAATCGCCTTCGAGGAACGATGTCGGAACCGCAATCCTTAACCGTTGCGAATCGCCTTCGTTCGCGACGGCGTTGACCGTTCCCAGAGCTTCGACAAGGCCGGTGAACATGGGGCAGCAAATCTCAAATCTCAAATCTCAAATTTCAAATTTCAGATCTCAAATCTCAGATTTCAGATCTCAAATCTCAAATCTCAGATTTCAGATCTCAAATCTCAAATCTCAGATTTCAGATCTCAAATCTCAAATCTCAGATTTCAAATCTCAGATTTCAAATCTCAAAACAAAGAGACGGCGAGGTTCTCAGTGCCTGCCACCTGCCGCCTGCGGCCCGCTCTCCGACGGGCCACCATCGTCCGGATAGCCGTCACTCCACTCCAGGCCCGGCGGCGAGATCGGGTTACTCGCGGCTGGCACGGTCTGCGGCGGATCGCGTCGCCACCAACGCACGACCGATTCGTGCCACAAGGCTCGCAGCGGCGCGGCGAACGCGAACCAGCAAAACAGAATCGGCACGGCCAACTGCGGGAAAATGAACAACACGGCCACCGCGAACACCAACTGAATCAAGTGCTGTCGATTGCGGCGGCCGCGCACGAATTGATTGAACAGGTGCGAGTACCGAATGCGCGAGACCATCAGACACGCGACGACCAGCGTGATGATCGGCAAGATTTTGTCCGTCAGCGGAGCCAGCCAGGTCGCGAATTGTTGCAAAGGATGATTCTGGTCGCCCTCTTCCAAGTTCTTCAGTCCGTAAACCATGATCGGAAACGAAGCGACCGTGCCGGCCGCGGCGGGCGACGGCAGACCGCTGAAGAAGTCGTGCGAGTCGTCTTCGTCCGATTCGACGTTGAACCGTGCCAGCCGTAGCACCGTGCATACGACGTGTAACGCCGCGATGATCCACAGCAATCGCGGGTGATAGCCGCTGTCGCGCGAGAATTGCAGCATGAGAATCGCCGGGGCCACGCCGAAACTGATCGCGTCGCACAGCGAATCGAGTTCCGCGCCGAAGTCGCTGGTCTGGTTGGTCAACCGCGCGGCGCTGCCATCGAACGCGTCGAACAACATGGCCAGAAAGATCAGGCCGGATGCGATGAACAGCGCGTTGGCCGCGTCGTTGGGTTGATGGTTGGCCGCCAACATGGCCGACTTCGCCGCCAGCGTAATCGCTCCAAAGCCGCACGCGCCGTTGCCCAGCGTCAGCAACGTCGGCAGCACGGCGAAGAGTTTTTCGCGACGACTCATGGAGAACTCCAACGTGACCGTTTCGCTCCGCGAGAGGAGCGTTTCCAGTTTGAGCTGCGAACGCTTCCTGAAGCATTCGCAGCTCTCCTCCTCGAAGGCTCATCACGCGGAGCGTGATGGCTACTTTTCGAACTCTGCCAACACCGATTTGCCCGCCTTGACATTGTCGCCCAGTTGCACTCGTAATTGTAGGGCGGCTTCGCGCGGCAGGATCAGTTCAGTTCGCGAACCCAATTTGATCATGCCGAACTGCTCGCCACGAGCCAACTCATCCCCCGGCTTCAGCCAGCAGACGATGCGGCGAGCGATCGCTCCCGTGATCTGTCGAACAATGTACCGCCGATACGGAGCCTGCGTCTCCTGCATCCTCACGGCGAGCTGTTCGTTCTCGCGCGCCGACTCCGGCCGCAAGGCATTCAGATATTTTCCAGGCCGATACCGCAAACCGATCACTCGGCCCGCGACAGGCGAGCGGTTGATGTGGACGTTGAAGATCGACAAGAATATTCCGATCAGCACCGCCGGGCCACCGATGAAATCGTCGTGCTCGATTTCTTCGATCGCGACCACTTTGCCATCGGCTGGCGACACGATTTGCCCGACCCCTGTCGGAATGCGTCGCGGTGGATTTCGGAAAAACCACACGATCAACCCGCCGATCACCGTCAACGCCGTCACCGCAAGCCAGGCGATCGTTCGCGGAACTGGCGAGATTGCGGCATCCGGCCGAGTCAGCCACCAACGTAATGCCACCGCTGTGCCGAACGTGATCGTTGAAAAGACAAACAATTCGGCCAGGCCCGATCGCGCGAAGGGCAAATGATCGCGCCAGCGGAACGGATCGTCTTGAGGCTCCCAATAATAACCTCCTTGATTACGGAAGAACTTCAGGTCGCGCGGGTCGAGCACGTCGTGCGGACAGCCGTTGAAGCCTCCTTTCCGTTTGGCCAGCATCTCCGCGACGTAGCTCGGCCGCATGTGCTTCAGCCAGAAACGTCGGACGTACCCCCAAGCCAATTCCAGTTGGCAGATGACGCCGCCGCCCGGCTGAATCCACGTCAATTGTGGGTCCATCGGCTCTACCGGCAGCAGCTCGGCGGGATGCGGGTGGGAAGGATTATCGGAAGACGGAGGATTCATGCGCGAAATGGACCAACTCTCATTTTTCCGAGGAAGAGATTCATCGGCCGACGGTGAAATCGCGCCGCACACAACAGCGCTAAGAGCGGGACTTCGCTATGAGCTTTTTCAGGTCCGACAACTTGGCACCCAAAACGACCGCTTGCTGCACCTCGCGGAGCAACTCGACGTCTTTGACCTCGCGCAACGAATCCAACAGCGGTTGAGCCGAGTTGCCAAATTTGAATTCCAAGCTCAGCCGCACAGCTTCCAAAAGCCCCGCATGACGACCTTCTTCCCGGCCACGTTCAATGGCGTGACGTTCGATGCTCGTGACGTACCGCATGTTTTTGCCCTCCTCAAATTCCGCCATATCGTTGACGAACTGGCTCGACAAATCGGCTGGCAACTCCATCATCCAATCGATCACACGAAACAATTCGACAACATCCTGGCGTTGGAAGCCATGTTCGTACAGCCCTTTGACGATTTGAAGTTTCCCGCGTCGTCGAGCCTGCGGGTTGTTCCTGGTTTGGATCGTTTTCAGGTGAGCCATCGTCACCACGGCGAACGGATTGCGGCTCGCTTGCAGCGTGTCCCAGTCGCCGCGGAAGTCGATCAGTTTGACAATCGGAAATTCGAATTGCACGCGGCAGCCGAGCAGTTCATAACCAAACTCACAAGGCCGCCACCGTTTTTGAGCATCGGTCAGTACGGCCAGCGATGCGACTCGGCGGTCATAGCGATCGAAGAGCCGATAATTGCACACATACATCCGCTTCGCGAATTCCGATTCCGAGGCTCCTTGCACTTCGACATGGATCAGCACCCATTCTTCCCGGCCGTCTCGCAGACGCACGCGAGCCAGCTTGTCCACAATCCGCCGTTGCTGACGTGCGTCGCGGACCACCCGCTGCAATTCCTTGTCGAGGAACTCGACCGGTTGCGACCAGTCGATCCGCGCATGAACAGCGGGAAAGAAGAACTCCACGAACGCCTCGAAGTACCGTTCGAGAATTTCTTTCCACGGGCTATCAAAGTCGCTCATGAATCGATCCGAAAGACGCAAAATGACGTCCGTTCGCCCTCGGCAAGGCCGTCAAAGTCTATCGCGGCGGTCGGCGAAGTCGAACGAATCGTCAAAATGAACGGTCGGGGACGGTGGCAAGTCCGGTTCGTGTCTGACACACTCAGCGAACTCCGCCGCGAATGTGCGCGGCTGGAAACCAGTCTGAGACCGACGTGTTTGAGATCGAGGAACCGAACGATGAGTGTGGAAATTGCAGCCGTGCGCGCGAGAGAGATTTTAGACAGCCGCGGCAATCCAACCGTGGAAGTGGACATCGAAACTGAAGACGGACATCGCGGCCGAGCCGCCGTCCCCAGCGGAGCCAGCACGGGAACTCACGAGGCTCTCGAACTGCGCGACACGAACGACAAGAAACGCTATCTCGGCAAGGGCGTGATGCAGGCGGTCGAGAACGTCAACGTGCGGATCGCCAACGAACTGATCGGTCTCGACGTCTGCGATCAGTCGACGATCGACATGGCGATGCTGGAACTCGATGGCACCGACGACAAGTCGAAGCTCGGTGCGAACGCGATCCTGGCGTGCTCGCTGGCGGCGGCCGACGCGGCGGCGCAGGTCTGTTTCCTGCCGCTGTTCCGGTATCTCGGCGGTGTCGGAGCCAAGCGACTGCCGGCTCCGATGATGAACATCATCAACGGCGGTGCGCACGCCAACAACGGCATCGACTTCCAAGAATTCATGATCATGCCGCTGGGTTTCGACAGCTTCAGCGACGCGCTGCGAGCGGGTGTCGAGGTCTTTCACCACCTCAAGAAACTGCTGCATGACAAACACATGAGCACCGCCGTTGGCGACGAAGGTGGCTTCGCTCCAGACCTGAAGACCGCCCGCGAGGCGCTCGACCTCATCATGAAGTCGATCGTCGCCGCCGGCTACGCGCCAGGCGAGCAGATCAAGATCGCACTCGACTGCGCCGCCAGCGAGTTCTTCAAGAACGGCGTGTACGAGGTCGAAGGGAAAAAGTTCAAGCCGGCCGAGCAAGTCGGCTTCCTGACGAATCTGATCGAGAACTATCCGATCTGTTCCGTCGAGGACGGTTGCGCCGAAGACGATTGGGATGGCTGGAAGCAACTCACCGTCGCGGTCGGCGGCAAGTGTCAGCTTGTCGGCGACGACCTGTTCGTCACAAACGTCAAGCGATTGGCAAAGGGAATCGCTGAAGGCGTTGCCAACAGCATCCTGATCAAGGTCAACCAAATCGGCACGCTCACCGAGACGATCGACGCCGTGCAAATGGCGAATCAAGCCGGCTATTCAGCCGTGATGAGCCACCGCTCCGGCGAGACCGAAAACACGTTTATCGCCGACCTTGCGGTGGCGTTGGGAACCGGCCAGATCAAGACCGGCTCGGCGAGCCGCACAGACCGGATTTGCAAGTACAACCAATTGCTCCGAATCGAGGAGATTCTCGGCCCGTCCGCTCGGTACGGCGGAACGATTTGAGCCGCAAGTTTCCGGCGAAATCTGCCGATCATAAGGCCGAGGCCCTTCTGGCGTCGGCCTTTTTGCTGCGCCTGATGATGTTCACGAACAAATCGTCAATTCAGCGACCCCACTGGGCTTGCCCCAGTGGTTTACGGGATTTTGCACTACTGACCGATTCGGTCTGCGTGACGCCCAGTAGTGCAGAATCCCGCGAGCCACCGAGGCAAGCTCGGTGGGGGTCGTTTGTTTGAGGACAAATCAGAAACTGCTTGGTGACATGACCGACAATTCCAAGGAACAACCTGACTCGCGTCTCTCGTGGCTCACATCGCTGACCTTCTGGCTGATGCTGTTGTCGGTGGCCGTGGCTTATGGTTTGGTCGCCTTATCGCCGAAGTTGCTGACGTTCGTCCGGCTGCGACACGACTATCAGACGACGCAGGTGCGATTGGTGGTTCTCGAGTACGAAGTCACGGACTTGCGGCAAGTCGTCGACTCGTTGGAGAATGATCCCGAATTCGTTCGCAAGTTGGCCAATGTCGACTTTGGTGCTCACCGCCCAGGCGAAGACCGCATCCCCGTCGATGAGTCGCTGCAACTGAGTGTCCGCGATAACGCTCCGGTCTTCACGCTTCCCGCCGATTCGTTGCCGTGGTACAGCGCGATCTTGGAGGCGTTCGCCACAAACTCCCGTTTGCGTACCACCACATTGTTCACCTCGGCGGTTGTCATCGTTTTGGCCTTTGCCACCTTCAGTGTGCCGAGCGGCGATCCTGCGACGTCCGCCTGAAGACTGCCGTTGCAGTGTTTTTCGACTGCGGTTAAAAGCTCGCCTCAATGACCACACTGCCGACTTGCATTGCCAGGGAGGGCATCATGCGAGTGGTTTTGCTCGCGGGCGGAATGGGAACTCGGCTGCAAGAAGAAACCGTCACGCGGCCGAAGCCGATGGTCGAGATCGGAGCCAAACCGATCATCTGGCATATCATGAAGCATTACGCTCATCACGGCTGCGA
>CAYSHJ010000428.1:0-2308 GCA_964430385.1 uncultured Planctomycetaceae bacterium | reverse complement strand
TTCGTCTGCGGCTTCGATTTCGACTTTCGGGTTCGGTGAGCTGTCTTACGCTGTTGAGTAGCCATCTCGGACTCCTTGGTTGAGGGAAAAGAAAACTGGTCTCTTCCCACACAACTGTCCGAGATGGCCTCTTCGCAAAAGTTTTTTTTGATTTATTGGCAAAGAAGGCTACATACCAGTGTTTCTGAAGGCCGCTTCTCCTTTCTGAAACAGGAGCGGCACTTGTTGCACCCGGTGAACCGACGGTTCCAACGTCACGGCAACGTTGAATCACGGAAAGCTTTCTGGTCAGCCGTCGATGCTTCAACACAATGCGAATTCTCTTTCTGAGCCATTATTTTCCCCCCGAGGTCAACGCCCCGGCGACGCGCACGTACGAGCATTGCGTGCGTTGGGCTCGAGCCGGGCACGACGTGACCGTCGTCACCTGCGAGCCAAACTGTCCCGACGGTGTCCTCTTCGATGGCTACAAGAATCGGCTGCGGCCGCAGGTCGAAGTGATGGACGGGGTCCGGGTCGTGCGTGTGTGGACGTACGTGGCTCCCAATGCAGGCATCCTGCGGCGGATTGCCAATTACCTTTCGTATCTGCTCAGCGCCGTTCTCGCCAGTCTCCGGCTGGCGCGGCCGGACGTCGTGGTGGCGACCTCGCCGCAGTTCTTTTGCGGTTGGGCTGGGGTGCTCGTCTCGTGGTTGAAATGGCGTCCTTTCGTGCTCGAAATTCGCGACATCTGGCCCGAATCGATCGTGGCAGTCGGAGCCCTGCAGAATCGCACTTTGCTCCGGTTCCTGGAATGGCTGGAGCGGCGGATGTACCGAGCCGCCGACCACATCGTCGCTGTCGGAAATGGGTATCGCCAACGCATTTTGGAGAAGGTTGATATTCCCGAGCGGATCTCGGTGGTGACCAACGGCGTCGATCTGGAGCGATTCGTTCCCGCCGAGCCGGATCCTCGCTTTTTAAATCAGTGGAGCTTGGAGGGCAAATTTGTCTGCTCGTATATCGGCACCATCGGCATGGCGCACGGTTTGGAGGTGGTGATTGAGGCCGCTCGCATCCTGCGTGACAAAGGCCGCGACGATATCAGCTTCTGCCTGGTGGGGGACGGGGCCGAGCGGCAGCGTCTGCAAGACGAGGCGCAGCGATTGGGGCTGGGGAATGCAGTGGTTTTCACCGGCATGCTCGGCAAGGCAGAGATGCCGCAGGTTTTGGCCAGTTCCGATGCGTGTCTGATTCATCTCAAGAAATGCGAGCTGTTCGGGACGGTGATCCCGTCCAAGCTGTTCGAGACGATGGCGATGTCGCGGCCAATCATCATGGGGGTCGAGGGGGAGGCGCGGGACATTGTGAAGTCGGCCGGCGCCGGGATCGCGATGGAACCCGGCTCAGCGACGTCGCTCGTCCAATGCGTCGAGCAATTGGCCGACGATCCGGCTCTGACCGCCGAGTTGGGTCACTCGGCACGCAGCTTTGTCGGCGAAAATTTTGCGCGGGACGTGCTGGCTGAGAAGCTGCTCGCGCAGCTGCACCGTGTGGCGGGAATTGAATACGCTCCGGCCGAACGACGCACACCGTCGGCCGCATTGCCACAGGGAGACCCTGGTTCCCAGGTAAGCGCAGTGCCGAGCGTGTAACGGAAGTTTGGTCCGCTCTGACGGACGAGGAAGCCGCGCTGCTCGACTTCCTTCGTCGACGCGGTGACGCTAGCGAAGCCTCACCGCAGGCAACCGTCAAACGATTGCTGCAACTGATCTCTGTGAAGGGACGCTTTGAGCGGCTGTTGGCCGTCGCCAACACCGAACCACCGCGAGTTCGGGCGATGCTTGGAGCCATCGGCCAGCAACTGAGAAAACGTCCGCCAACTCTGGACGAGTTGCGGAAGGAATTGAATCCGCTAACGCGATTTGATTTTGGCGTGCTGAGCGCACTGACGTTTGCACGCGATTGGCAAGCGAAGGAGCACCAGTGACGTGAGACTGTTGGAGCATCCCGATTTCGTCGAAGCCGTCCTGCGTGCCGCCGAGCACTTCCGCGACCAAGGCCTGCGTCCGGCGATCATCGAGAAGGACTACTTCGTCACTGAAGCTCTGCTCTGCTCTGCAAACGTTTGAAATCTTGTTTTCGTGAGAAGATTTTACGAACGAGGAGTGCGTTGTACCTTTACTCCGAAGGAGTTGTGTCTCGAAGCCCAGGGTTGCCGCGCTTCGCGGCTACCCTGGGTTATGGATGCGAGACTGATCTGTACCCCAACGGGCAACGCCGTTAAGGATTCTCGAAAACCGCGTTCGCTCGCCGTTTTTGACCGCGG
>CAYSHJ010000427.1:0-30341 GCA_964430385.1 uncultured Planctomycetaceae bacterium | reverse complement strand
CGCCGTGTTCGGCGCGGGGGCGGGGGCGGGGGCGGGGGCGGAAGTTTTTGTCGTGGGCATGAGGGACTCCATTGCTTGAGAAAAGTGTCGCTAAAAAAAGTGTCGGCGAGCCGGGGCGCGTTAGCCCCCGGAGATTGCTATGAGGCTGATCTGTCCGGGGGCTAACGCCCACCGGCTCGCTCGGATCATCCAGTTAGTCGGAAATCACCTGAAAGCCGCGTGGCTGAACCTCGGCGTGACGCCAACCGAACAAACGCACGGGCGGGTGGCCCAAGGCCACGTCCAATCGCGGCTCGACCGCCGTGAGCAATCCCAAGAGGAATGGCTGCGGGAACGTTGTCTCCATCAACTGCACGTCGTCCATACTGAAGAACAACACCTTGCTGATGCACTCAACCGGGGTCGGAAGCGGGCAAGCTTGACAGAAACGCATCGGGTGCGAATGTTGCCAACCCAAAATGATCTCGTCGCGATCGCGCAGCCGAATCAAATCGCGCGCCTTGCGGAAGGACTCCGGAGTGAAGGTCACCGAAGTGGCGGTGGCGTCGGTGGTGCCGGCGGCCGACACGATTGCGGTGACTTCCAGAAACAGATCGCCCAGCCCCGCGTCGCGACGTACGTGCCCCAACAGCAGCCCGCCGATTTCACGATCGGGTGCGGCGCGAGTTTCCTCCACCGCCTCATCAATGACCGATCGCGGAATCACCACGGTGGGATCCGTCGAGTCCGGTTGATCCCACGCCGTCGTGCGGCCGAGGTCGTCAAGAGATGCTTCGCGGATCGGCAAGCAGCCACACGCATCGCTGACCGACAGCGACATGCCGTTGGCCAGCGGCGCGGCGTCATCGCAGAAGGCGTCGAGGTGATAGAACAATTCGACCTCGTCGGTGATGGCTTTGTCGCGGAGCAGTGCGGCGCGCCGGCGATTGGCGCGCGCGGAAAAATAGTCCAGGCCGAACTCAAACACCTGCGGCGCGGCTTCAGTCTCCACGGAGATGCGAAACCCGCGCGTGCGTCCTGGCGGCGATCCCTCGGTGAAGAGAGGTTCGACCCAGGTCTGGTCCCAACAGGGTTGGAATTCGCGGAGCTGCCCGTGTCGCAGCCCCGCGAACCAGGTGGCGAACATCGCCCGCTCCAAGTCGTGCCGCGTGAGCCGATCGCGGCCGAGCGGACGTTGATCTTTCGTCTGAAAATTCAGCTCGAATATATAACTGTCCCGCTCAATTGCGGGCGCGATCAGGGTGGACATGATGAATCTCCCAGACTGTTGAAGCGCCAGCTCGTAGTTCCGCCTTGAGGCGGCAGGACGAGAACTCACCGCCTCAAGGCGGAACTACGAACTGAATCAGGTCGACCACTTATCCGGCGGTCACCGACTTGGTGAGCGTGACGGTGTCGTCCGGCTGCAGCACGTCTCCGACACGATCCGTCGGATTGAGCGGGTCGCCATCGGACGTGCGTAGCCCGTACAAAATTGGATTTCCTTGAGCATCCATCTCGGGCATCCCCAAGGCGTGGCTCAATGATGCGATCAGTTCATCAATGGAGGCGTCTCGCGGAATGCCCGCGGCTCTCTTGTTCAAATTGCCAGTCATGTCTTCCACGTTGATGGCGAGGGGATCACTGGGCTCCAGTTCTGCGATGGGCAAAGTTTGAGTGGTCATAAGAAAACGCTCCTTTCACGAGGTCACGAGAACAGACTCACCGCTCCGACAAGAAGCGGCGACGACTGACAGAAACTACGGTAGTGCCGCGCCAACGAGGGCGCGAGCAGTGCTTGCGCCGAGCGTCCAAACCGCCGCACGGCATCGAACACGCTCTGCACGCTGGCGGCGAGATCGCGTTCCAATTCCTGAGTGGTCACGTACGACGTGGCGCTGGCCGCCGCGCCGCGCCACTGAAAACGCGCGCCCCAAATGCGGGACTGCGCGTCGTTGAGAAACAGGGCGAGTGCATCCGCCGCGTCGTCCGAAAGCGTTTCCCAAACGGCCAAGTCGCCACATACCAATGCGCCTCCCGCAACCGCTTCCACAGTCAGCGCGATCCCAAAATCGAGGGTCATTGCCCAAGACGATTCGCGACGTGACCAGTGAATTCCGGTGGCCTCCAACTCCGTCTCGATGTCCTCTGCCGCCGGCAACGGTCCGGACGTCGACGCCTCACACCCATCACGGCTGGCCAAGGAGTCCAGACAAGCGAAAAACACTTCTCGCGCGTTGGCGACAGGGTCGCCGCCGAGGCGACTTTCACGTGAGAACTCGCACAGCAGTTCCATTCCGCCTTGACCGCTGGCGAATCGCCAATGGCCCAACCCCGGGAGTTCGTGCGTCGTGCGATCGAGCCACTGCTTGTGCGCCAGCGTCGCGACATTCACGATCGGGCAACGGCAACGCACACGCCTGCCCACCTCCAGCGTCAGCCCGTCAAGATCCACTTCGTCCAAATTCAAAGACATCGTGCTGAACTCCAGGAATGACGGATTAGGTGATCTGAATCGCCATCGTCCGTGGCGGACCAAACAGCGGCCGGTCGTCGATTGGCTCGGTCACGTGCTCGCGCCAGTAC
Organism: uncultured Planctomycetaceae bacterium; assembly: GCA_964430385.1. GTDB lineage: Bacteria > Planctomycetota > Planctomycetia > Planctomycetales > Planctomycetaceae > CAYSHJ01. Next base: position 27,776 of record CAYSHJ010000427.1, on the reverse strand, counting down.
TCGCAAGCCTCTTTGTTCAACGCTTGGCGCTCATCGAGAGTCTTGAGCCGGCCGGAAAACAGCGCGTGCAACGAGAGAGCAATCTCGGACAGGCTTTCGCCCGGATAGATTTCGACGCAAATGGCCGAGCCATCTGGGGTAACGTTGGGATGAAAAGCGGGGGGCTGCCGGGGTTCGACGAGGGCCAAGACCTGGAAACGATCCACGCACCTCAGGAAGTCGCTCAAAAATCGAACCGCCACGACGTGCTGCTCCACCAAGTGGACCTCACCATTGGTTTCGCGAACCAAGCCACGCGTCGCAAAACGCAATATCCACAACCACGGAGCCGCGCGGCCAAATGACTCCACCGTCAGCAATCCGCCGCGCTGGCACTGTTGCCGCAATTCGTTGCCGCTTTGTGTGAGGAAGCCGCGCGTGATGTTGTCGAACGGCGGTTCCGCGACGGCAGCCATGAGCAGATCAATCGGTAGCCGCTGCAGTTGTTCCAGATGATTCAGAGTGTTCATGGAATTGTGCTCCTGATTTGATTCTCTCGCCGCACTTGATGATCGAAGCGACACGCCGCGGCGCGGTGCAGTCGCCCGGTGTGGAAGCGGCGCGCATCGAGGTCGAACGAAACTTCCACGCTGTCGGTGCCGCGCTGGCCCGACAGCCACTTCCAGCACTCGGACGCCATGACCGCCGCGACCGCCGCCCCCACGAATGCTGGGACGTTTGTGGGCGGTCCCTCGGCGCGACGTCCCGGGTCGCAGGGATGCTCTCGCGCCAATTGCTTATAGTGCATATTGGTCCAGTTACATTCGCCACAGGCGGAGTGAGGCCCAGGGACGAAGACATGCACTCGTCCCAAAGCCGGCTCGCCGACACCGCCGTCGATCACGGGAATGTTCAAGGGCCACGCACGGTCGTTGATGAGACACTGCCGAGCACGCAGCGAATCCAAACCACCCAAGCACAGCGCGGCGTCGGCGAAGTCGTCGAACGACGTGTCTTCCAGATCGATGTGCCGTGGATCGCAATTGACATTCGGACACGCGCGGCGAATCGACTCCGCGATCACATCGACTTTGGGACGACCGACGCCCGACGATTCACCAAATGCCTGGTTAATCAAGTTTTTCGGCTCGACCAAACCCCGGTCGATCAACCGCAGGCCGACTCCGAGGGTTCCCAGCGAGCGACCCAACAGCAACGCCAGCGGCGAGCCGATGTTTCCCAATCCGGCAATCACGACAAGCTGACCGCGAAGTTGCCCGGGTGACAACAATGTATTCACGGACCCCGAAACGCGAGCCAACTCCAGAGGCATCGGCAGCGGTGACAGCTCAAGACGCATGGCGCACCTCCGTGACGAGATCCAACTCGGGCTGCCAGCCGCCCGATCCGCTCAGGTCGGTCGGATGCGCGCAATCCGCGTGGCGGCACTGCGCTTGAAAAGTGAAACAGTGCTTGGCCTCCGTATCAGCAGTCGCGTCCAATTGGTGGTAGAATCTGCCACATCCCGGGCAAACCACCACCATGTCTCCGTCTTGAAGGACAACGGAGCACAACGCGCACTTGCGCGGACGACGCCCAACTTCCGGGTGAAACAGGCTGATTTGCGGGCGCGAATGCTGTGAAAAGCACCAGCACTGACCGGCGATACGGACTTCATCACGGTGTTCCAACACAACAACGGTCCCGACCGGTTCGCCATTCACTCGCGCGGACAGGTGTGGCCGAGTCAGCAGCGCGAAACCAGGTTTGTCCGCCAACGGCACCAAGCACCAGCCGGCTTGACCGAAACTGGCCGCGTCAAGCACACTGTTTCTTGCGAGCGGCAGGGAACTCAAACAGCCGTTCTCGAATCTCAAAATGGTTGCCATCTTTGCCTCCGTGGATCTGATCGCCCGCGAAGCGGACTTGGCCCTATTCAAGATGTCTCGGGTTCGAAGCGTGCTAATCTCGGCGTCAGTGTGGTTCGGCTGGCGGTGCCAGAAAAATTGCAAACGACTTCTTTTTCGATTCCACAGTTAGAATTTTCAGCGGCCGCGGGAGCACAATATCTGCGTGCAGGCGCTGTGGACGGATGGATAGACGGTAGCCGCATTGGTCCGTTTCGATCAGATCGAACGCCCATTGCTTGGCGGACGGGGAGCCGGTTTGTTTGTGCCAGGCGTCGACGAAGTCCCGCCGCTGCAAGTGAACGTATTTGATGACCTGGCGCCGGTCGGCTTTGGAAGACCAGCGTGTGAATTCCGCGGCGAAATGCTCGGCCGGTAGGAAGCCGGCCGCGCTCCAGGGCTTTCGACCCACAGCCCTGCGTGCGGCCATGATCAGGATCGCCAGCACCGCGAACTGCACCGGCTTCACTTTGAACTTGATTTCGTGTTCCGCGTCCCTGACGATCACGTGGCCGCCGGCTTCGAAGGAACCCGTGAGCCAGAGTTCCGCCGTGCTCCGAAACGGGAAGACGTCAGCGCCAACCGGCGCGGGCACCAGTGTCTGATTTCTATTGGGTCGTTCGCACGCGGCGCGCCGGACGAGTTTAGTGGACCGCATCGCCATGATTTGTCACTCCTTTGAATTTCGATCGAGTGCTCTCCTTGAACGTGGCGGCGTTTTGTTTTGGGCACGATCCTCAATTCTGAGGCCGAGCATTTTCGGTCTGACACATGCGAGAGCGCCGCGCGCGTTCCAGACGACTTGGTTGAATACTTAGCGGCTCGGCGACCGCTGGGAATGGCAGTCACTGCGAAAAACAAAAATCGCACTTGCCTTCTTGGACGACACCAACCTTGAAACAAATCGGCACAAATTTTTCGATGAAATTTGCTGCCTAAAAAAACACTCCGTATGATCGATCAAGATTCCCCGTCGGAGACCCGCGACGATGCCCGATCCAATTCCTGATGACACGCCGCCGCCGCAAAAGCCGCCGCATAAAAAGTCCAATGCCGAGAACCGGCCATTGATCTACCGAATCCTGGAACTGATCTTTCGGACGGAGCAGGGAACAGGTCATATCGCGAAGCAAGTCGCGGACGAGTTCGGGTGTACCATGGCGCCCCAAGACCCAATCCGACTCTTGCGGCACGCCGAAAAGCTGGGCTTGATCCAATTACGCCCTCCGATCGAGCCGGAACTGGCGCGAAAGCTCCGTGCGAAGTTTTCGATTGCCGATCGTTATGAGATCACCGTCGTCCACGACGTGACCGGTGATCGACAGGCATCCGGTGACCGGATCGCTTTGAACGCGGCCGAGACCGTGTTGAAACTTCTCAAGGAGACGGGAAATCAACACGGTCGGCCAATGGGATTGGGGCTGGGGCCGGGACGCGCGACTATCGAGTTCTCGCAACACTTCAGCCGACTGCTACGACAAGAAACCGGAATCCCAAAACTGCGGTTATTCGCGATTACGGCCGGTGCGGTTTCGCCGGAACTGCATCCGATCAGTTTTTTTAATCTCTTCCCCAAAGACCGTGTCGAACAGACTGTCGCTCTCTACGGCGAAATCGTGCTGTCGGTTAAAGAATACCGCAACAAGATGATGTCGGTCACCGGGCTCAAAGAGGCGTACGCACGGCGTGACGAAGTGGACGTGATCGTCACCGCCATGGGGTCGCGCAACGACAAACACGATCAATTCTGGAAGTTCATGACCGACAGCGGCGGAATGAATCAACTGGACAAGAAAGACTGGGTTGGCAACGTGCAATATCGTCCGTATTCGAACACCGGCCCAGTGCCGGAAGAGTCGACCGATGCTCGTGCCGTGACGCTCTTCGATCTCGATTACTTCCGGGACATGGTCGGGCAAAAAAACAAGTATGTCGTCCTGATGGTCCGGCGATGTGCTTTTTGCGACAACCTGCGTGCCGAAGCCGTTCGGCCACTTCTGCAACAGCCCGACTTGCGCATCTGGAGCCATCTGATCATTGACGCGGCGATCGCCGAAGCGGTGTTGTCGGCGTGAATACTCCGTCAACCTCGAGCGTGTTTCTGTCCTGCGTCAGCAGTGCGTTCAGGTCGTATCGGCTCAAGCTGGCCAACCAGCTTGACGCGATTGAACGAGGGCCGTTCGAGGTTAAGGCGCGAGAGGACTTCAGCGGCGGCGAGCGGCATCTGTGACATCGCGTTTGCGATTGTCCTGCCAGACGGCCGCAAACGAGGAGAGAGACAGAAGTCCAGCCAGCCACGCTGTCGGATCCATGCACGACTCCCACCACGAGCGGCTCGACGTCTCGTGGGATGGCCCAGACTGGGTCGCGGTCGTGTCATCCCGGCCGGAATGCCGAGCGGCCAGGAATGCCCAGATGGGCTTGATCCCGGATCGTGGGGCGGCCGACATTGTCGGGGCGGCGGAGTTTCCCTCCGCCTCGGTCTCGTCGTCCTTCTCCCCGTCGGTTGGATTTCGTTTGTTTTCGTGGCTGTTGTCTCGTTTTTTCTGGTCTTGAACTTTCCCGTTCGTGGTTTTCTTCTCATCTGGCGAGTTCTGATCCGACTGATTTGGCTGATCCGGCTGCACTTGCTGTCCGGGTTTCACGGGCCTTGCGCGAATCAACAATTCGGAATCCCAGGTTGGCAGCGTCAGCGGAGCCAGTGGCGGTAAGGCGCTTTGCACGGTCGGCACGTCCAGCAGCCGGACCATGCGACCGTCTCTGTCGCCAATGGGACCATCGATCAGTCGATTGGAACGACGCAGGGTTAAGTTCTCCAACAACCGTTCCATCATGATCCGGTCCACCACAACATTGTCGCGGTCGTGACGACTGTCATCGTCACCGTTGTCACGGAGAATCGTCTGATCCGACATGCGCAACCGCGATGGGCTGAGTACTGTGAAGATCTCTGTGGAACTCGGCGGCGACGCCTCAGATACGACGCGCGGCAACCCACTCGATCTGGCATCAACTTCAACACGACCTGTTTCGAGGTGCGAGTCGCGCACGACCTCGGTCGTGAACGAACGGCTCACTGTTACGAAGCGAGATTTGAGGGCATCGTCAATGTTTCGGCCACTTCCAGAGATGAAAGAAATCGACCAAGTCAGCGGCTCGAAGTCTACGACCGCGAACACACCGTGAATTGCGACACGACCGGGCGAGAGCGCGGATTCGCTCTCAAAATCGTGCCCGTTTCGAATCACCGCGAGAGACATGACCACGGCAGGCGGATCGATTGACACTTGGGGTACGTCCACGGACGCTTGTCCGAACCGAAGGTCAAACTCATCTGCACGCAGATTCGTGGAAGCGGCTTCCGAATACGTCGGCACTGCCAACTCCATCATCTGCGCCGTGAGGTTCGCGGCTGACAAAACCGTTCGTATTTCCATGGGTTCCACCACCTGAACCCAACGCAGCGTCGTCCGGCGCCGCGGTCGACGCAAAAACGGCTTGATTCCAGAAATCTGACACCAAGGGGAATAGGAAAGCAACATGGCGATCCCTCGCGGAAAATAATGGGGGCGGCGACTCGTCGTTCGGACGGAAGCATAGCGAGCCGGTCACGGGACTTGCCAGATTTAACCCGAATTAAGCACAAAGCGTTTGATCCTGCGGCTGCGTACACACGGGTGAACAGATCGCGACCGGGCCAAGTGCTCGTCAGGTGGAACCACACGCGGCGGTGATTTGCTGGAAAAACTCCGCCGTCGCGGCCGACATCTCGCGACGCGAGGTTTCGATCACGTCGTTGTGGTCGGCGTTCGGCAACTCGACGAAGCGTTTCGCCACTCCCGACGCGGACGTTTCGGGAATCACGTCGTGCAATCGTCGTCCCAGTTCGAAGGGTATGATTGTGTCTCGTCGCCCGTGAAACTGCAGGACCGGGCAGGTGAGATTGGGAATACGTTGCTCGGATGGAAACCGATCGATCAGCAACAGTCGAACCGGCAACCACGGAAAATGAGACGCGGCGACATCGCTCAGCGAGCTGAACGTCGAACGCAGAATCAATCCCCCCGGTGGAGTTTTCATCTCGCACAGTTCGCTGGCGAGCCGCACGGCCACGCCGCCGCCGAGCGATTCGCCGAACAGCACGATCCGTTTCGGATCGATCTTCTTCGTCTCGGTGGCGAACCGCCACACCGCTCGCGCGTCGCGAGCTAGTCCTTCTTCATTCGGCGAGCCGTCGTTCTCGCCGTAGCCGCGGAAGTCGAAGATCAGCACGTCGGCGCCGGCCTGCGCGAGGATTTCCACTTCGGGAATTCGATAGCTGCGATTGGCCGCGTTCCCGCCAAAGTACAACGTGACGAGCCGGCCGCGCGCGAGTTCAGCCTCCAGTTCCTCGGCCGATTGCGCTCGATGCCCGGCGGCCAGTATCAACCAGCCATGCAGATCGAGATCGTCTTCAGTTGTCGTCGTGACGTCATGCACTCGTCCAGGCGTCAGTCCTGCCTCGCGAGCGGGCAACGACGACGCCTTGAACGGATAATAGATCAACGATCGCTGCACTCCAGCGAGCATCAACACGACTCCGACGAACGGCACGGTCAGCAGCAACAGCCAACGCCGCCACCAGCCGATCTTCACCGGACGCTTGTTTGGACGAGACACCGGCGGACGTTCGTCATCGCTCATGCTGCCCATGATTCGGCTCCTGAAGACGCGAGCCAATATATCAGGTCACGCAGAATTCTTGCCTGTCTGCCAGCCCAGACACCTGCCCACATCTCAGCTACTTCCCGCAGCGGCGGCGGTAACATTCGCCCAGATGGATCATCAGCTCCAATGCGAGCAGGTCCGCGCGAGCCAAGATGTGCCGCGTGCTGCGATTGCCCAAGCCGCGAACCAGCATTTCGACTCGTTCCAGGTGCAGCGACAGGGCCTCGCGCGGGCCGCAGCCGGCGACGGCGAGCAACTCCGCCAGCTTGGCGATTTCGCCGCTTAAATTGCCGGAAGCCATGATGACGTATGTCCGCAACAGTTCCTGGTAGTAGCCATTGATCTGCGGCGGCAATTCCGGCTGTGATCGGGCTGCCGACTCCAGTGCGGGACGGCCGAAGCAGTCGATCAGCGCTTGGCGAGTCGTGTTTTGAGGCGTCTCGGGCGGGCTGCTCGCGTCCAATTCGTCGACGATCCGCCGCTGTTGGCTCAGCAGATGTTCGGCCTCGCCGCGCTCGCGAGCCGTCCGCTTGGTTTGAGCGACCGACAACTTGCGGTTCTGCCGCAGCAATTCGACGCGGAAGATCGCACGCTTGATGACCGACACTAATGCGGGCGAATCCCAGAGCCGCGCGGACTGCAACAGCTCGCATTCTTCGCGCGACAGATCGACCCAAGCGCGATCCGAAATGTGCGGCGCGATCACAACCAGCGGGTCTTCGCAACCGCTTTCGCGAATCGCTTTCGCCAGCGTGGCCGCGTCAGCGAAACCGTCCGAACGTCCATCGGCAGACGCCGCTGCGATCACCACGCAATCAAACGTGTCATCGCGAAGCAGCGTCAGCGCGTCAGCGGCGGAAGCGACCCAGCGAAACTGTGGCTCAATGCCCCCTTCGGCGTCGAGCTGCAACGTGAGGTTAATCCACGATGGCTCGCGCGAACCGACGCACAGCAAACGCAATCGCGCCGACAATTCGCCAGTGGTTGCAGGCACGTTGGCAGCATCGGCATCAGAAAAAAGTGAAAGCTCATCCTTGAGCATGAGTGACATCCCTGTCGGGGGGCGGGGATATACACTTGGCCGTTCGCAAGTGTCAAGGTGGCGCGGAACGTGAGGTACGGCTGCGTAATTCCTCGTGTTGGGCAATCTGTAGCCCTGGCCCTCCTTGGCCAGCAATGTGGATTCAAGATTATTGGGGCGTGAGGATTCTGTCGCATTTGGATCAAGGAGCATTTATCACGGCCTTGTCGACAGCGGCACGAGAGCACTTCGGAAAGGACGCTGGCTGTTGGATGATGAGTGGTCGAATCGGCAGGATTGGCGTCGAGACGGTCAATCGCCATGAGCGTTTTTGGATCGCGGCCGGCACCTCGTGCTGAAGCGTTCGGGCGGAGGGTGTCGGTTTCACCGCGATTCGCTATCTGATCTGATGTTTCTCAGTAGAACTACGGTGTTGTCCATTTTGGAACGTTGGGAGCGTTGACAGGCTTGATCGCAAGGATAGCCTGACCGCGAGATTGTCGGCTGATCGACGCGATTGCCGGCTGATCAACACGTCTTTGATTGCCGGGGTCGCTCGGAAACAGTCCTTTCTCAACGCAGTTCTCGCGTTGGAGTGCCAACCATGCGTTCGTGCCAACGGCGTTTGGTGTCTCGTGGTTTCACGCTGATCGAACTCTTGGTGGCGATCGCCATCATCGCGGTTCTGGTCTCGCTGCTGCTCCCCGCCGTTCAGTCGGCTCGTGAGGCGGCCAGACGCACGCAGTGCAAGAATAATCTCAAGCAGCTTGGAATTGCGCTGCACAACTACAGCGATGTTCATGGTTCGCTTCCGCCCGGGAGTGGAGGGACACGAGGTCCACTCCTTTATGACTTCACCAAAGGCAATTACCACCAATTGAGCGGGGTGGCGATGCTGATGCCATTTCTGGAGCGTGCATCGCTGTGGAAAACGATTGCCGGCACTCCGGGGCAGGGGGGCCTTCCAGACCGGGTTTCGTTTCCGCACCCGAAGGACAATCTCTCGGAACTACTCTGTCCGAATTCACCGATTCCGCCTCGGTTACTCAGCCCCATTCACAACTCGGAACCACCGCTCAGTTACAAGTTTTCCGCCGGCGACAGCCTCCGCGATCCGACCTGGAATCATAATGCTATCGGTATTCCGGGAAACGCGTGGAATTACATTGATCGCATGCGCGGTGCATTTGGAATGCTCTACACGACGCGGTTGCAGGAGATCAGAGACGGGCTGAGTATGACCGTTCTGATGGCAGAGGTCGAGCTGGGCGATCAAGGCAATTCTGGCGGCCGATCGATCTTCGGTAGCGTTGTCGTGGGTGTTCCCGGATGGGACACGAATCCGTCACTTTGCTCGGCAGCGGCGACTGGGACGCAATATAACCCCGGACCAATTGTCCTCAACCGCATCGGCCAACGATGGGCGTACGGAAATGGCTACCACAACTTTGTGAGCACCGTTCTGCCTCCCAACAGCCCCAGTTGTAGCGACGACGGGTTCTTGATGGGAAACTCGTTCAAGATGCTCGTCAGCCCGAGCAGCTTCCATCCGAGCGGCGCACACGTCTTGATGGGTGACGGAACGGTGCGGTTCATCTCGCAAGCGATCGATCGCGGTAATTCTGCTTTACCTCCCGTGTCTGCTGGCCCGAGTCCATACGGCGTGTGGGGAGCGCTAGGATCGATCAACGGCCGCGAGGTCGTGACTGAGTTTTAGTTCGACTCACGATTCCGACACTGCAATCCGCACGCATTCCACCAATCACTGTTCCAGCTCCGAAAACTGATCGTCCTTCGCCGTTCCAAATGAGGTGCGACGATGGCTCTAAAAAACTGGCTTGAGATGTTTCGTCTGAGAGTGAATCGTTCCCAAAGGCGGCAGTCAATCAGGAAGCGAATTGACGAAACAAGGATTCGAGATCTATCGAGGATCGTCGAAGACCTTGAATCAAGAGTGGTTCTTGCTGTCGTGACGCTGAGCGGCGGCGGTTCGGTGACGGAAGGGAACAGCGGAACAACGCCTCAGACCTACACCGTGTCATTGTCGGCTGCCTCGTCGACGAGCGTGACGGTTCCTTGGTCGGTGACTGGGACCGGCTCGTCCCCGACGAACAGCAGCGACTTCGCGATGGCCTCTGGGTCGGTGACGATCCCGCCGGGGATGACATCCGCGATGTTCACAGTCTCGATCAAAGGCGACACCACAGTAGAGGCGAACGAGACGTTTAATGTGAGTTTGGGTCCGCCGACGGGGGCCACTTTGGGGACTCCGTCGATGCAGACCGGGACGATCGTGAATGATGACACGGGAACGGGACCGACGGTGACCGTCAGCGCGGGGGGTAATGTCACCGAAGGGAATGCGTTTACTTTTACCGTGTCGGCCAACGGCCCGATCGGCCAATACGACCAAATCATGGTCTACTGGCAGCTCGAGCAACCAACGGGTTATCAGTACACAGCAACATTTGGTGTCGACGTTTCGCCAACGACTGGGGGTGTCACGTTAACGTCGTCGAATCCCACGGCCACGGTCCCGATTCCGACAGTTGGCGACAATTACGACGAATACGACGAAGCCTTTCGCGTTCGTTTCACTTCGATTTTGACGTCTAACGCGATGCCGGGCCCTCCCCAGGATTTGGGGACACGCGACGTCGTGATCATCGACAACGATGCCGAACCTGTTTTGACCTTGAAGCGTGTTGATCCGTACGGCCAGACGGGTTCCGGAGGCGTGCCGTATGACAACACGGTCCCTGAAGCCGATGGAGCCGCGCGATTCAACGCCTATCTCGATCACGGCAGTCAAAAGCAAATTATCCTCACCTCCGGCACGACAAGTGGTACCGCTATCGGAGTGCCCTTGGCCGCCTTCAATACCACTGCCAACGACACTGATTTCGAGTTGTTTTCTGGGCGTACGCAGACGTTCAATTCCTACGTAGGAGGAACATTCCTTTATGGGAATACTCCGGTCGGAATGATCTCGATACCAGTCAACAACGATTGGTGGGATGAACCCCTGGAGACATTCACGCTCAATATCTCAGCCACAAATGTGACGGTGTCGGCACCTCAGACGACCGTCAGCATCAACGACGATGTGGACGACAAACCGTATGTCTTTGTCCCACCGACTCAGTCAGTCGTCGAAGACAACATTAATGACCTTGTCGTCCCTGTGCAGCTTTCAAATCCGAGCCTGGCAACCGTGACGATCGCCTATGCGACGGCGGATTCGACGATCTACTCGTCGAAAGCGACACCCGTTGAAGACTATACCTCGACCGCGGGCACGGTGACATTCCTACCCGGCGACACGGCCGAGAGTGTGACCATCGAGATTATTGATGACGACTTGTGGCCACCGGCCAACGATCCGTGGATCGAACCGGAATGGTTTGAAGTGGACCTTAGCAATCCGGTTAATTCGCGACTTTATCCAGCGCCATACGGCGACCGCGATCATGTTTCGATCGTCGATGAAAGAACCTTTCCATTTCCGAACGTTTCTGGCCCAACCACTGTCCTTGAAGGTGACCCAATTCCAATCGATTTCACCGTCACGCTTCCAACGACGTTCGAGAAAACGGAAGTTCTCAACTGGAAGGTGTACCGGGACTCGTCACACCCGGACTATTGGGAGTGGAATGGTGGAGTCCAAGTCGAAGGGGGCTGCTCCTGCATTTGCGGGCCTTTTGAAGATGATTGGGTCGCACCAACCCCGTGGGGAGCGCTTCTCGATGGCGGTAGTTTCACGATCACGCCGGCTGGGGCCAAGACCTTTCCAATCACAACATTTGCCCCCGCAGCAAACGGCTTGCGCGACCCGGATCGGGTATTCCGCTTAAGGCTGGAATGGGAGAATGAAAACTACCAAATGTATAATCTCAACTACGATACGCCACTGCAGGACGACGTTGTAGATCCACGAGTAACATCACTCGCGTTCGATTCTTACCTGTTGTACGAAAATACAAATGATGCCCCACCTGCACCGCCGGTGGCCTATGACGCGACACTGGGGACAGTGACAATCGAGTACGGGTGGTCGATTCCACGTCAGGTCAATTTGTCGATCGACTCAATTGCATCGACGGCAACGGCACCCGACATCGTGATGCCAAGCAGCGTGACGATCGCGCCGCGAAGCACGACCGAAACCTTCTGGTTGGAAACTGTGCATGACGATCCGATTCTTTCCCAGCCGGAAGGAAACGAGACGCTGACTGTCGTTGCAACTCCGGATTGGATGGTACCGTTTAAAGCCGCACCGGCGGTTACGATTATCGATACGCTCGCGCCAAACTACTATGAGTACATTGTTCCGCGAGGAAGCAGATTCGAAGTTCCAAGCGATCGCATCGTTGGAGAATTGATCGGCGACTTGGATGTTCGAGACAGTCGATATGGGAGCTCCGGAGGCGGTCCTCAGCTTGTTTCGACCAATGGACCGTTCGTGTTGGCCGAACACGGCAACATCATCTTCGTCGGTCCTCAGACATTGATTGCAGGGAGCGTGTACTCGCTTGTGGTTCGGACTGCGGTTGACGAGTTTGGACGATCCGAACAGCGAACATTTCAGATTGAGATCATTCCGGGGAATCAAGCTCCGGTGTTTGTCGGCGACCTGAATTTGGAAGTCTCCGAAGGGAGTATGTCACCGACGTACGTCGGGACGGTCACAGCGAATGATCCGAATGGAGATCAAGTGCGCTACTGGCTGTTCGACCCAACCGGGCTGTTGCCGTTTACGGTGGATTCACAAAGTGGTCGCGTCAGCACGACAACGGGTTTCTCGGCCACCGCTGGCACGACGTTCACACTCAATGTTTTGGCAAGCGACAGGCCCGCGAGCGATCCTCGAATTCGGACTTCCATGCAGGCGATCACAGTGTATGTCGAGCCGTTCGACGTTGGAGATCCGGTCGTCGGTAACGATTTCATCGAAGTAGAGCACGGGGGATCGATCGACATCGATGTTTTGGCAAACGACTTTGACCCAGACAGTGGACCACTTTCACAACTCGCGATTGTTGATGCTCCGTTGAGCGGAACGGCTGCCATTATCGGCGATGGAGTTACTGAGCCGTTTCGTATTCACTTCGCGGCTGGATCTGGAAGTCGCGGCTACGAGACTTTCACGTATTCGATCCGCGACGCCGACGGAAATACTTCGATTGGCGTGGTGACCGTTGCCGTTGGATTTACCTTCGGTGGGATCCGACGTGTGCTCTTTGAGTACAACTCCGACAATGCGCACAGTTTCAATCCATTCTTGGTCGGCGCTGGTTGGACAACAGCACTTGTCGATCTGAAAGCTCGCGGATACCAGTGGGACACGGTTCCGGAAATCACCGAAGAGCTCCTTCTCGGATCGGATGTCGCTGTCGATTTTGGGAAAGGGGAGCACAAAAAGGGAATTCTTTTCGTTGCCTCTCAACCGGGAGCGCTGGACTACCAGTACTCTGTATCGTTTGATGGGCAGTACCAGAATACGTATTGGTGGGAAACTGGAGAGACAACGAGTTCATACGATTCTCTCTTTCTGCCGTCTGGACAGCAACCTGGAGTGAACGACGTCGGGGGTATGCCCGTAATCATTGGAGGAGATGCAAGACAACTAGAAGGCGACTGGGGTAATGAAGTACCGTTACGCTTAAATATGCCGCCTAACGTCCTTGTGACATTTGACGCTCTGACAGGGTGCGATGTGGTCGATGCTATCCCCGTAGTTGCCGTCAGTCGCGACGATGAGCCAAGGGCCATGTTTTCGGGATCTGTCTCCCTGTTCAGTTCCGAAGCGATGACGCGACCGTGGTATCTCGAGGGGGAAAATACGAACATTGAGCTCTGGAGAAACACGATCGATTGGCTGGTTGATGGTGCGATCCTAGTGAGCGTTCAAGATGCGGGCGTCGTGGAAGGTGGGGATTTGGCCTTCACTGTGCGTCTGTCTCAGCCAAGTTCCCAGGCAGTGACCGTCAACTTTGCAACATCGAACGGCAGTGCTGAGTCCGGAGCCGACTACCTGGCGTCTAGTGGCTCGGTGACGTTCGCGCCCAATGAAACCGAAAAGACGATTCAGATTTTCACTCTGAACGACGCGGTCGACGAGAACATCGAATTCCTGCACCTGGTTCTGACATTCGCCAATAACGCGCGGATCGCACGGGGGACGGGGATGGGAACGATTACGGATGACGACCCACAGCCGAGCGTGTCGATTTCGGACGTGAGCGTGAATGAGGGCGGAGACTTGGTATTCACAGTGAGCCTGTCGGCTGCCAGCGGTCGTCCGTTGGTAAGCGTTAACTACGCGACGTCGAACGAGACGGCAGCAGCGGGATCAGATTACCCAGCAAGCAGTGCGTCGGTCACGTTCCTGGAAGGGGAGACGTCAAACATCGTCACGGTGCCAACGACCAACGACCTGTCCGACGAATTCGACGAGACGCTGAGGGTGACGCTGTCGAACCTCGTGCATCTGAATGCCGGGGACTTGGTGGGGATCGGGACGATTCTGGATAACGACGACCCACCAACGCTGAGCGTGAGTAACGCCAGCGTTTCAGAAGGCGGAGACTTGGTCTTCACGGTCTCACAGTCAGTCGCCAGCGGGAAGACCGTCACCGTAAACTATGCAACCTCGAACGGCACGGCATTGGCGGGTGTGGACTACACGTCGGCCAACGGCACACTCACGTTTAATCCCGGTCAGAACGATCTGACGATCACGGTGCCGACGACGGAGGAAATGCAGGATGAAGACGACGAGACACTCAGCTTGGAACTCTCGAATGCGACCGAAGCAAGCATCGGGACTGGGACTGGTGCCGGAACGATCTTGAATGACGATATTCGGTCCGTGAGCGTCGACAACGTGACTGTGGTCGAGGGGAGCCCTCTGCAGTTCACGTTGACGCTGTCAGCGTCAAGCGACAGGACGTTGGCTGTTGATTATGCGACGGCGAACGGCACAGCCGTCGCCGGTGCCACGAAGGATTACTTGGCGACAAATGGCTCGTTCGTATTCCTGCCGGGTGAGACCACGAAGACAGTCACGGTGACGACGTTGGAAGACGCACTCGATGAAGCGGTAGAAATGCTGAACGTGGTTCTGTCCAATCCGGTCAACCTGCTGATCACGCCTGGCGGGGGGATTGGAACAATCATCGACAATGACGATCCGCCATCGATCACCATCAGCGATACCAGCGTGACCGAAGGTGGAGAGCTCGTTTTCACAGTCACGTTGACGCCGGTCAGTGGCCAGACTGTCACGGTGGACTATGCGACCACAAATGGAACAGCCATCGCAGGCGCCACCAATGACTACCTGTCAGCGAGCGGAACAGTGGCCTTTCTGGAAGGTGAAACATCGAAGACGATCACCGTCACCACGCTCGATGACCTGAGTGACGAGTTCACCGAAGACCTGACGGTCGCGTTATCGAACGTCGTCAATGCCACGTTGGCCGACGACACCGCGACGGGAACCATCGACGACAACGACGGACCGCCGACCGTGAGCGTGAACAGCGTCAGCGTGTCGGAAGGGGGCGATTTGATCTTCACTGTCTCGCTGTCAGTCATCAGCGGGAAGACGGTCACGGTCAATTATGCAACGGCGGATGGAACTGCGCTCGTGAACGTGGATTACACGTCGGCAACCGGCACACTCACGTTTAATCCCGGTCAGAACGATCTGACGATCACAGTTCCGACGTTGCAGGATACGTTGGATGAGTTCGACGAGATATTGAGTTTGGCGCTCTCGGCACCGACCAATGCGACACTGGGAACGGCCACGGGGACGGGAACCATTCTCGACAATGACAATCCGCCAACCGTGAGTATTGACAATGTCACGGTGACCGAAGGCGGTGTCTTGGTCTTCACTCTGACGTTGTCCGTGCTCAGCGGCCAGGATGTCAGCATGGATTTTGCGACCGCCAACGGGACCGCCAAGTCAGGATTGGACTACACGGCCGCGGTCGGCACCGTGACGATTCCCGCCGGTCAGCTCTCGCAGACCGTCACTGTGGCCACCCTCAACGACGTGTTGAATGAGGCAGCAGAAATGCTGACGGTCTCGTTGTCCAACGGCGTGTACGTCACCATCGGCACGCCTTTCGGGACAGGTACGATCAACGAAGACAATGATCCAAAGCCAGTGCTCACCATCTCGGATGCGAATGTCACCGAGGGTGGCAATCTCGTCTTCACTCTCACCTTGTCCACGGTGAGCGGACGAAGCGTGAGCGTGGATTATTCGACCGCCAGTGGAGCGGCGACATCTGGGACCGACTTCAATTCGGCAAGCAGCACCGTGACGTTCGCGGAAGGGGAAACGAGCAAAACGATCAGCGTGATCACCATCGACGATGCACTCGATGAATTCTCCGAAGATCTGACGGTGATGCTCTCGAATGCTCCGAATGCCGATCTGCAAGACGACATCGGCATCGGCACGATAGACGACAACGACCCACTGCCCACTCTGTCCATCAACAACGCCACGCAGACGGAAGGAGTGGGCAATCTTGTCTTCACGGTAACGCTGTCCGCTGCGAGTGGCAAAACGGTCACGGTCGATTACACAACGAGTAACGGCACCGCGTTAGCCGGATCGGACTTCACTGGCGTCGGCAGCCCCTTGACGCTTACGTTCACACCCGGCACGAGCAGCCGCACGATCACGGTCAACACCCTCGACGACACGGACATCGAAGGGATGGAGACATTCTCCGTCGTGCTGGGAGCCGTCAACAACGCGACGATTTCCAACGCCATCGGAATCGGCACGATTATTGACGACGACCCGGACATCGTGGTCGAACTCGACACGGGTAGCGGCAACTTCACGGAAGTCGCAGCCAATTCGGCGGTTTATTTCGGCCGGCATCTGATCAACACGACCGGAACTGTCGTCACCAGAACCTTCCGACTCAAGAATCTGGGCGACGTACTGCTCGATGTTTCAGACATCAGCATCGTTGCCGGTGACATCGCGGCGTTCAGCGTGACGACTGTGGTCAATCCCAACCCGATTTCCGTCAACGGCGGCACTGGCACATTCACGGTCACACTCAACACGAGTGACGTTGGTCACTTTGAAGCCACGCTGGCGATCACCACCAACGATCCCGACGAAAGCCCGTATCTACTGACCCTCACGGGCGACGTTTACGAAACTCAACCAGAGATCGTCGTTGAGTATTTCGGCGGCGGTGAGTTCCAAAGCGGCGGGATCGTCGAGTTCGGCGCAACATACACGGGCGAATCGCTCACGAAGGTCTTCGTCGTCCGCAACATCGGCGATGATGACTTGCACCTGAGCATCCCCAACAATCTTCCTCCTGGCTACACGATCGACTTGGTCGATGGGATCTCCGACGGTTCGGGCAGCGAAACGAAAACTGTTTTTTCGACTCCGGGGAATAATGAGGCCACCTTCATCGTCACATTGACCGCGGCGGCCAACGGATTCTTTGACCAGAATTTGACTCTAACATCGGACGATTTCGACGAAGGCCAATTTACACTGCGGCTGGTGGGCCGAGTCCGCGATGCGGGATTGGTGACGATTATCGACAATCGTGATGGCACCTACTCGAATACCGGAGATGCTTGGCCGTCATTGGCGAACGTCCCCACGGGAGCTGGATACCTCAACGATTACGAATACTATCCAAGGAGTTCCAGCCTCTCTTCATTTCAAGATGGGACTGCGGAGTGGGAAGCCACTGGTTTGGCGGCGGGGTTCTATCGTGTTTCCGCGACTTGGCTGCGGGTGGGACAGCGTCAGCCGGAGAATCAGTATCTGGACGGTTTCGCCCAGTATGAAGTCTTCCACGGAGGAGCGGCGACTCCCGTTCTCACCGCCAGTCTGAACCAGCGGCTCGATCCTGACGACCTGGTCGCATCGGGAGCAGAGTGGGAAGACATCGGCTACGTCCTTGTCACTAATGCCAACGACATTTTGCAAGTGGTTCTTACCGCGCCCGGTTCCGACAGCAAGCAGCGAGTCATTGCCGATGCGGTTCGCTTCGAGCGGCTTAAGCCGAGCGATGACATTCTCTACCTGCCGGGCGGTCGCGACACCTATTTGATCGATGTTCGCACGAATGATGTCCCGAACGGGAATCTGGACGTTCGCTTGGCCGACACGAACCTGACTGGATTGACGGCGGCCGAATCTCCGAAAGTTTGGCTGGTCACGGAAATTTCTGGAGGCGGACTGTCACGAGAAGTCGGTACCGACGTCTGGAAGAAAACTGGCGGCACGAGCGTGACGATCAATCCAGACGGCTCTCAAACAGTTCGATTCGCCAATCCGTTTGCTCCTGACCTGTCGGGGTTCAATTACGAACTCGGAGTCGATCCGTCGGTCGTGTTCGCGTTCAGTGATGTGGCGCCAATCGTCAAGGACGATAGCTTCACGGTTTCGCATGGCCACGCTCTGACGTTCGATGTGCGTGCCAATGATAATGACCCCCAAGGCGACAGACTTTTCACCACGATTCAGGGCGTTGATAAGGGGCACTTGATACAGATTCAGCCCAGCGTTCAGCGCGTCATCGACAACAGTCGCTTCGCGATTCAAGTCAAAAATCAAACGGCTTGGTCACTGACGCTGGATTTCGGAACTGGCCCACAAACCGTCTCAATCGCGGCTCAGTCGAATCATGATGCCGTGGAAACGGCAATCATGAGCCTGCCGAATCTTCCTGCCGGGGTCACGGTGGAGGCACTCACCAAAAAAGGAGATGCTCAGTCCGATGACGTGTTGTTTGCCGTGCAATTGATTGGTTTACCGGCGGGAACCACAACAACCGCGACGGTTACCAGTTCCAGTTCCGATCCGTTGGATACGACCCTCTTTGATCGTGGCCTGCTCACGACCAGTGCGGATGGCACACACACTTACGAGCCGAACAAGACATTTTTCCGAGCGTTCGGCGATTACACGGAGACGTTCCGTTATGTCGCTCGCGATGCGGAAACGGGTGGCAACCCAAGCCCAAATCCAGCCCTGGCGAAGATTCGCGTCAAGAATGAAGCGCCGTATGTCTCCACTCCGGACAAGGTTCGCCTTCTTTACGAGGACGGCGCTCCAAACCTCTATCGTGTCGGACTGGGGGCATTTGACGCGGATGGTGACGCATTGACTTACGTCTCCTTGTCGTCCGCAGCCGCGAGTCCGTTGAGTTATGATCTGGCGGCTGATGGAAGCATCATCTTCAGAGCACTCAGCGCGGGTTTCAGCGGCATCAACAATGGCGAGATTACTTATCGCATCTTTGACGGACATGCATTAAGCCGGGAATTCACGGCGGCCTTGACGGTTTGGGATCTCGATCTTGCCAACGATCGGATCGATGGCCCGATCGCTGGGACTTTCGCACAAGACCCCTTTTCTCCGGATGGATACGGCTGGGGACTTTCGGGATTTGCCGTGGAGGATCGGCGCGAAGCGTCCGCTTATGAATCGCTCGGTTTTGCTGTCGTTGATCTGAATTCCGGAACATTCCGCGTCGCGCAGGGGCTCGATGTGGACTTGCGGCAGACGACCACCAGCGACGGTCAGTTTGCTCTGACGTACAACTCTCAGTCTTCGGATCGCCAGCCCCTGATTCACACTCAAATCAACAGCCCGAACAGCGATTATGAGCTCGATACCGCGCAGCAGGTCAGCGTGCATTTGACATGGTACAAAGCGGATTCATCCTCTCGGAACCAGCTTGGCTCGGCATACGGTGGGACGGACCAAGTCTTCGCCCCGAATACGCTGCCGGCGCAACGGGAGACTTACTCATTTACCTCGCTGACAGGATTGGAGGCCGGAAAGTCACTCGCCGAGAACCTTGGCAACGGTGTCTATACATGGGAAGTCGACGTCACCCTGACTCTGAAACCAAAGTCGGGAACTGGTTCGTCAATCACAACGACCCTGAAAACATTCGGGGAGGTTTTACTCACGGACGATGATGGTTCGGCGGGAAATCCATTCGCCGGTTGGGGCAATGGATGGGGAATGGGCGGGCTGCCAAGTTTGTGGATCGACCGGAATCAATATCTACCACAAAGCCCGTGGGCCAATGATACGGCAATTCTGATTGATCCGGCAGGGGAAGAGCGTCTGTTCGATGGGCCGAACGGGGCATTGGACACCGATCCGTGGAGTGCCGTCGTTCCGGGATATCGCACGTTGTTGCCCAAGGAATTGGGAACGTTGAACTATTCCTCGTCAACGACCGACTACGCCTACGTCGCTGCCGACGAAACGAGATTCGTGTTTGCACCGGCGTCCGGTTTCGCGACCGAGCAAACGTTTTTTGCACGACTCATCGAGATTGATCCGGTCGCCGGGCCGAGCACCACATTTAGCTATCTGCCGAACGGCCAAATTCAAACGATCACTTCGGCGGATGGCAGTGTCACGACCTTCGCCTACAGCGGAGGCAATTTGAGCACGATTCAAATGCCGGGAAATCGGACGCTCACTGTCGCGGTTTCGCCGGGAACCGGTCCGAATTCAGCGACATTGGACACGTTCGCTATCGGCAACTTCGTGCGAGCGTTTAGCTACGACGCGAATAATCGGCTGGAGTCTGACATTTCTGGAACGGGAGCGAACTCCGTCGAAACGCACTTTGGCTACGATGCGGCCGGACTGCTGAGTTCGGTCACTTTGGGGTCGCCAACTTCCGACCAGTCAACCTATCTGATCCGCCCAGCATCGTTGTACATGCCGGATTCTTCGGTCAATCAGCTTCCAACGAATTTCGCCAACTCGGACTTCCTCGTGGGCGAACTGGTCGTTCCGACCAGTGATTTGCAAAAGTATGACTCGACTAGCGGGACGGCACAATCGCTGAATTACGGGCTGCGCAAGTACTATTTCTTTGATGCCATTGGCCACCGCGTGCAAGAGTCGCTGTACGCCACCTCGCTGGTAACGCCACCGACAATTACGAAGAAGGACAAAAAAGACAAAAGGGGTCAGGTCTGTTTTATCGGCCTGCCTCTTGATCGGGTTGTGGTTTCCAAGCTGAGTCGAACAACACTACTTTTGATCCAGCGGTCATCGCCAAACGGAACGCCGCGCTGAATGCAGGTTCGCAGAGCTTTGAGCTCCGCCTCGGTCTCGGGCTTGTTCACCCATGATCGCCACTGGCGCGGAAGGGGTGGATCATCGGGGACGCTCAGCCAGCGGCGCTCGGCAGCCGACTGCTGGCGAGCATTGGCGGAACCCCACTGCCAAGTTTCTGCCAGATCGATAAAGTTGGCACGAACCGGGTTCCGCTCGACATACCGCATGGCCGTCAGCAGATGGTCGTCGCTTTGAATCGGGAACGACTTGAAACGCCCTTGATAGAGATGACCGGTTCCACCCGTCTTGTAATGCGCGTGATAGCGCATCGTGTGCATGACCGTGAGCCGACGAAAGAACTCGCTGACTTGATCATCGGTGGCCGGACGAACCACAAAGTGCCAGTGATTCGGCATCGCCACCATCGCAAAGATCGGCAACGGGACAATCTGCCAAGTCTCCTCCAGCGCCCGCATGAACGCGGCGTAGTCCTCCGGCTTCTCGAAGATCGTCAGCCGAGCAACCGCTCGATTGAGCACATGAAACACTTCCCCTGCCGGACAAACTCGTTTGACTCTTGCCATTCACGCAGCGTAACAACCCGATTGCCGAAAACAAAAAGACCTGACCCCTTTTGCCCGTCCTTTTGCCCGTCCCAACCCGATTGCCGAAAACAAAAAGAATCGCGGTAGGGACCGCCCTTACGGGCGGCCCCCCGCACAGATCCGTACGTGCGGAACTACCGCATACGGCTCCTACGTCGGATGATGACGACCAAAACCGCACTTTGATCAGTGCGGCTTCTCGCACGCTCGGCAGTCCGCGCGACCTGGAGAGCCCGGCACGGTGTCCGGTCCAGTAGCGACTGCTCGACGTTCTCCTTGGTCAGCCCCCTTCCCTCCACAGACTCCGCCGACAGCGAGCCGCTGTCTTTGTTCGCCTGCTTCTTCGGTACTATGAAGCTGTCTGACTCCCCGGAAACGTACACGTCGGACGTACGGCATCTCGCCTTCTCCAACCGATCCGCTGCGTGAGCCGCGGATGTTTCCGGGGCCTCCCGGCTTCCGTGAGGAAAGTTTCCAATCATGCGTGTGGTCTCTGACTCCGTGGGGGCGACACCGAACTTGCCATGAACGCTCGACATCACTGTTGCCCTCCCCTTGTCAGGACTAGGTCGACCACCGCAAAGGGATGATTTCGGAGCTCAATACACAGCCTGACTGTGCCTCTGTGAACGCTTCGACTTGGCAGTTGCCCGACAAGACGCATCACTCGAGGCCGAGGTGAATGGCTAAGTCTTCTCTCGTGCGACTCTTCCATTCGCGACTCTCCCCCGGCTTACGCCGGCGCACCCTGACCCCTTTTGCCCGTTCACTCAAGACTGACGTCCAGGCCTCGTCGCGCGACTATGCTCGCTTGGCGACTGACGAGGTGGTCACCGCCCGCACGTCCTGACCGCGACAAACAATTGGGAAGGTAGGAGTCAAAAAAGGTCGGGAACGTACAATCGATCTTTCCGGTGGCCGAGTCGGCGGTGAACGTCGGAATCGATGTTGTAGTTGATGGCTTTCACGGAACCATCGCACATAACGAAGTGGCAACTTCCGGGATGTGCGCTGCCGAATCGGCGCTCGAAGACGGGACCGGCATCTTGCAATGGCAGGTCGATGGTCCAGCGATTGACGTCGAGATCCACGCCAGTGTACATGCTCTGGTCATGCCCTGGGTCGTCATGACTGTCATAGTTGGCTTGACTGACGTACTTTTCACCGATCAAGTACGTGTGCGACGTCCCGTCCGGGATGTCTGCGATGCGAATCTCGCTGCGGAGAAAGCAAACTCCGGTCGCCTGACTGACATCAGTCCACGGGTAGGCCGGGTTGTCCCCATCACCGAGGGTCAGTGGACCTTTCGGGGTATTGGTGATGAAGTCACCTTCGCAGATCGCGTAATCCG
Source organism: uncultured Planctomycetaceae bacterium (assembly GCA_964430385.1). Lineage (GTDB taxonomy): Bacteria > Planctomycetota > Planctomycetia > Planctomycetales > Planctomycetaceae > CAYSHJ01. Next base: position 5,104 of record CAYSHJ010000427.1, on the reverse strand, counting down.
TCTTAGCCACTTGCGGGAACCACGTCGCATTCCGCAGCACACCGTTCAAGTACGGCAGATGCGGCGACAAGGTCGCGGACCGACGGCTCGGGCAGGTGAACAGCGGCAGAGCGGTTTGCGTCAATTGGGCCATATCCCACGTTCCGCCAGATGACGTCGGCGCCGCGCCCAAGGTTTGCACACGCTCTTGGTCGAGATAGGACAGCAAGTTGTAGATCCAACCGCCAGGCTGCTTCCGATCCGTCCCACGACCAGGCTCGCCGACCCACGCCCAACCCCACCCGTTGGAAGGCAACCGTCCAAACGTTGCTTCGTGGTTGTGGACCGCGACTCCCAGTTGTTTGAGATGATTCTTGCATTCCGTACGCCGCGCCGCTTCCCGCGCAGCCTGAACTGCGGGCAGAATCAACGCGATCAAGACTCCGATGATGGCCATGCTCACCAACAACTCGACGACGGTGAAACCAGCCACGTGGCTCTGCTGCGCGGGCGAACGGACAGTCGGAAACATGGTCCTCATTTCCCCTCCCCGGCCTCGGTTTCCAAGCTCTCCGACTCGCGTCGTACGGAATGGATCTCATCGTTCGTGACCTGGAAAATCCAAATCGAGTAGCCGGCACGGTCAATGAGAGGCAACTTTTGGAAGTGCCGGTACTGACTGTCGGGGATCCAAAGAAGGTGGGAGCTGATGGCATAGAACTCTCGCAAAGTTTCGGGCGTCACCAAGGAACTCGTGTCGGGATTCCGCGCACGCGAACTGTCCTCAATGCCCGCGACAGAAGGCAAAACGGGACCGAAATAGGCCACAGTGACCGGCCGGGCACCTGGATGCCGATCCAGCCACCTCTTCAGGAACAGCAGGTCTTGTCCCCAGTCCAAATTGGCATCGCGCAGGTGTCGATGCCCATTGGTTGGCCCACCGGCGAGTTCATTGAAATACGACAGACTGTGCGGGAAGTGCCACAGACTGCTCGCCACCGTCCAGGACAATGCGGCCACAAAGACGGCGGATTTGACAGACCATCCTGAGCTCAGACACATCGCTGTCCGACTCATCCAGACAAACACGAACGGTGCCGCGGGTAGAAGGTATCGAGCATAATTCGTGAACTGCGAATTCGTGCTGGCGACCGCCACAAGGGCCCCGGCCGGCAACAACAGCACCAGCTCGTCGTACCAGGTTTCGCCCCACGCCTTTCGATGGCGCGAGGACGTCGCCAGCAAAGCAAGAACCCACATGCCCAACGGTGCCTTGACGCTCAGTGCATAGAAATACCACCACCAAACTCCGGATGCTCGATGTTGCCCCCAGGCAAACGTCGGCTGCGGCGACTCCAGGTCCGCTTTCTGAATCTCCATCCCCATGAGAAACGGTCGTGGTAGCGGAACGGGAATGCGACCGAGCCAATGACCGCCCCAGCGGTTGCCGATCACTCGCTCTTCCGGCGCACGAATTGAGTTCTCTTCGCCCGACAGCGCGTCGCTGACAAATCGAAATTGATCCAGCCGCGTGAACGATCCGTCGAACGCGTACCCCGCGTTAATCATCAACACGGCTAACGCGAAGATGACGATTAGCCGCCAAAGCGTGCGACGAGACTTTGCTCCTGGGGGCGCCTCAGCACCATACCAATTGGCAACTTGTGCGAGTCCGAAGATCACAGCGAACGTCGGCAACAGCAACAGACAGGTGAATTTTGCCAATTGCGCCAGCCCCAACGTGACGCCGGCGACGAGGGTATGCGGGAAGTTCGGTTGCTTGAGCCATTTCCAGTACGCATACGTCGCCAAGATCGCCAAGGCCGCAGCGCCGACATCGGACGTGATCAACGCAGCATGCCCCAAAATCCCCGGAGAAAAACACCATAAACTGAGCGCCGTCAGGCCGGCCCGACCGCCAGATAGCTCCGTCCCCCAGCGATAGCAGACGAAACCACCGAGCAACGAAAATGGGATGCAGACCCAGCGAGCCCACGTCACGTACTGAAAAATTCGAGGGCCGCTGGCGACACACAAGCCCCCGCCGAACTCCCATTCCCGACGCTGGCGCGGATCATCGATGATGCCCTGCCACGACGGGCTTTCTGCGGCAGCGAGCACCGGAATCGCGGCGATCAGCTTCACAAGCGGTGGGTTCGCCGAATAGATGTCAAACCGTCCCAGTTGCCAGTAACTCATCCCCGCCGCCAGGTGTGCGGGTTCGTCAATTGTCGGACTGTGGCACTGGCCAGACCAAGCCAGCAACGCGGCGTGAATGGCCAGCAGCGAACCCACAATTGGCCATCTCTGGCTCATCGGCTGGTCCCGAAAAGTCGAGGCCACAGCAACCACCCTGAGACAATCACAGACGTGATCCCAATTGCGATGAACCAGAATCTCCAGTGAGATTTCCGAGGTTCGACGGCAGCCGTACGCTCCGCCCGCAATCCATCACACCGGTCCCAAAGTCGTTGCAGATCTTTCGGCTGTATCCTAAGCGGCTCTTGCAAGGTGAAATATCCACCAGGTCGGTCGGCTTGATTCACCTGAGTTCCACTCGGCAACTCAATCTCCAAATCCAACTCGCGGCGGGGAGGATCGACTTTCAGGCTCTCCACGTCGAAGTCCCACACGCTAAAGGGCGAGTTCCCTTTAATTCGGATCACGCGCATGGGAAACCATCGGCCGCCGGAGAACTCCTTGAGCAATGGAACCACCAGCACGGTTCGGAGTCCCCCAGACTCGCGTTCGAGTCGTCGCAAGGCAAACCCGCGAACAGAATCAAAGTGATATTCGGTTCGGCCGAACTGTCGGGTTTCCGTGGCCATCGTCCATTCAACGCCGATATTTCCGTCAGGACGAGCCGGAAGAATTCGGAATTCGATCGGCGGATGCGTTCGAATGATCGCTCCGGGCGACCGCCGGTATCCGTAGTCGAACATCCCTGGATTAAAGGGATGCGGAATCCCGTTCGTCATTCCTTCGCTTTTCGGGAAAAGCGTAGCGGCCCCTCCCGGCGCGTTGACACTAAACGCATCGCTGGAAAGGAATTGCCGATCCGCAATGGGAGTGGTAATGAGGACGTGGCGTCCGTCGGGCGATTCCTGTCTCGTCGTCAGTTGTGTTTCAGGGTCGACGGTCACACTACTTCGCTCAAACTCTCCGTCCTTCGCCCAAATGACCTTTGACGTCGTGACTTGGGTCAGCATTCCATCGAGTGCATCCTGCATTGTTTTTGCCGTCCCGCTGCGAAAGCGGTAGGTGCAAGCGAATCGTCGAAAGGATTCGCGGTTTTCTTCATGGGCCTCACCGATGGCGCGAAGTGATGGTCCTAAGGCGCACGAGTCCGCACCCGCAATGTTCTCGGTTATGAGAGACATTGCGAAGATGAGCAAACTGACCCGTACGTGGTACCGAACCGCGAGCAGCGTCGCGATCCGGTCCTTTCCAACAGACCGATCCCGATGTGACATACGATTCCTGAAAAGCCGATTGACCGAAGAAGATTTCGCATCCAAGGGCATACAGATGCCGACCAATGGACGTCGACCGCGCGCTCCGACGCTATCAGAGCTTGCACCTATTCTTCTTTGCGATTGAGATTTCACAATATTGGTCACCACAGCTACCCATGTCCATCTCGTATGCATGGCCGAAGCAGCAAAGAAACTCAGCACACTTCGGGCACGTTTCGGTCGAACCAGGCGACTGGGGGGCGCAAACGCCATATTCTATCTTTGAATCGTACTTACCCCAAGTCGTTGAAGGATCGGCGCCGGCGCAATCAACAGCGTGGGTTAAAGTGATGCAGGAGTTTCCAGGTGAGCAGCAAGTGTAAGTGCCTGTGCATTTGGCTGCACTCACCGGTACTGTTGCAGCCCCAGCCCTGCATTCCCCCAGATCCTCACCCGATGCCTTCTCTTTGGTGGTATCCGGGGCCTCCGAAGTCGCGGACGTAGCGATGCCATCGACGACCATGAACAACAACAGGGGCGTCAGGCACGCAATCAAACAGAGCGCAAAACGGTTCATTCTCATGGACGGATCCTTTCCAAAAAGAGAAGCGTTGCCTTCAAGGCAACACCAGAATCGGGACTTTGCAAACTCGTTCCTTCGTGTTCGATGTCATTAAGCGCAGCTCAGTAAAGTGTGGTGCGGTCAATTTTGAAACGTCAACGCTCACGTGAATGACCTGGTCGGGACGTAAGTCCTCGGAATCAAGTCGGCAACCGACTGCTTCGGGCAGTTCAGGAGGTATGGCGAGCGAGAAAGCCTCAGAGCGGGCGTGAGAGACGGTCACGCGAACCTCGGTTGGCATCAGACCGCTTTTTCGTACCACTACTCGTGAGGGCTTGATCTGGAACGAGCCGGGAACGTACCAAGTGACAGGGATTTTCACTTCGGCACCGCGATCTGACGTCGCCACAAGTTCCCCATTGAAGTGTCCATGTTCGCCTGTGGTATGCAGCTCCACGTTCATCACCGCGCGCCGTTGCCAGACGCCAGCCGGAAGCCTGTGGACGTCATCTGACTGTTGCGTCGTTTGAATTTCTACCCGCGACGACGTCATGCGGCGTAGGTTGGGCAACGAATCGCGATCTTTAGCGTGCAACAAGATCACGCACGGTTTCGTCGCCCTGTCGTTCGGCTGCTGTTCGCCGAAATAACAGCCACGCTCTTCGATGTGCATTTCGGGAAAAGCTGGCGCGCTGATAAGCACCCGCCACGGCTGCGGCTCCGCGTCGAGCTCCACCGTCACCGTCCTGGTACCTACGAGCTCATCGAGACGCAGAGATATTTCAAGGCTCGTCTGCTCTCCAGGGGCCAACGTCTTCTCGCGCAACGTCGCTTCGCTGCAACCGCAGGAGGTCCGCAATTCGCCAAATTGCACCGGCCGGTTGGTTTTGTTCGTCAAAGTCACCGAATATTGTCGGGCTGCGTGATCATCGCGCGTGTAGATGTGCGGAGGTAATGAGACCTCCTGGAGGACCATGTCCACAGGCAACGCACCGCTGCTGGAGCGGCCGGTACAACCAATTCCGGACAGCGAGACGCTGAACATCAACGCTGCCAACAAGCCGGAAAGTACGATCGGTCGCCGCGGGAGTCGCGAGTCGGGAGTCGT
>CAYSHJ010000426.1:0-6144 GCA_964430385.1 uncultured Planctomycetaceae bacterium | reverse complement strand
CGAAACTCCGTTTTCTCGGGCCAGCAATACGGCATAGCCATCGCATCCTTGCAAGTGACTCACTCCCCACAACGGCTTCCTTCGCTGATTCAGCTGATTCACCGCAACCCCACTTTCCAATAACCTGTCGGGCCGTTGCTTTTTTTGGGCAACGATTTGGGAAGGACTGTCGCGGTTTGGTGAGGAACTACTGACGGCCGTGACTCGTTACATTGTCGATCGATCGTCTTTCGAACCGGTCGATCGTCGGCTACTGAATCCCAAACAAGACGTAAAACTCGAACGTTGCGGCAATCACAAGGCAACCGATAGACATAACGGCGAAAACACCGTCGTGGTCCGTCGTCCGGATCGTTCGGCCGACATTCGATGTATCCGCAGCGAGAGCTGCTGGAAATCGAAGTGTGAGTTTGGGAGAGGCGTTAGGCGGCGGATAAAGCAGCGTTGTCGGCACCATGATGTAGTACTCCGAATTGGTTGGTGTAGGAAAACCGGTACACTTTGCGAACGCTTCCGCCCCAGTGTGTGGAAGCCCCAGTGTGTGGAAGCCCCGGTGTGTGGAAGCCGCGACGGCGATGAATGGGTCTCAGGGTGCTTCGCCCTGTACTATTGTGAGAACGCGGCCCGCGGCCGGAAGCGGGCGCGGATTTCCGGCGATTGCTGGAATCGTGAGCGTTTCGAGAATCGTGTTCACCGAGCGCCCGCTTTTAGCGGCCGGCTACGTTCTCTGTTCTAGGAAGCCTGTGACGATTGCATTTTTGGGGGACTATAGATAATATAACTCATGAATGAATAATGAAAAGTTTGGGTCGCAATTCATTTTCACTAGATTGACATTTTTCGGAGCGTCTCGTCGATCTGTCGCAGTAGAACTAGACAACCCCGCTGTGGCGGGCGAGTCCAATGTCCCTTGGAGGAATCAAGGCAACTTGGTGCATAGGGGCTGAACTTTTCACGGATGCCATCGGGTAGAATATCGCTCACGATCCGATGCTCGAAACCTGCCACAGGCGGAAGTGATTCATGAGTAAGTTTCCAAAACCGGCCCGTCGGCGGCATCCGCGATTTGCCACCGAGGCGCTGGAAGCGCGTTGTCTTTTGAGTGCGTTTGTCAGCGAGTTCCCGCTGCCGTCGCCGACGACTGGGGATGCCGTGTCCTCTGCGGTTGATGCCCGGGCACGAGATCAATCGGCTGAGCGTTCTGTAAGCGACGGCGTGCAGGTTTTAGAGCTTGACTCCGCCAACAATGACAGTGACGCGGGTCACAAAATTGGCGTCATAGAACTCCCGGAAGCGGTCGTTTTGGCCGTGAACTCGCGCCTGCCGGGAGCAACCATCGAGGCGGCCGAAACAGATGTCGAAAATGGGGCGCCGCTGTTTGAGGTGCATGTGGAGTTTCACGGCATCAACCTGGACGTCGTGTTCTCGCCAGATGGCGAAGTTCTGGCGATCAAGCAGCCGTTGGCGGCGACGGCTTTGCCCCATTCGTTGCGCAACTGGATGGCGAGCAACTTTTCACGTGCCTCGGACTTCGAAGCAGAACGAGTGGTTGCCAACGATTTGGTGAGCTACGAGTTGTGGATCGCGACGCCCAAGCGGCGGACCTTCGACGCAATGCTGCGACTTGCGGACGGCCACAGCCCGCGGCTGCTTCCGACGTCGGATGCCATCATCGGTCGCGATGCCGAGCAACCTTACGCCGCCGAACAGGTGACAACGAGAACTTCATCCGCGAGGGCGATCTCTTTGGCGAGCGTGTCACCGAAAGGACCGCAAACAGCACAATACGACAATCTCCCGGCCAACAACGCAGCCGACAAAAGGTCGCGGGACGCCGCCGCCATCAACGCGGCTGAGGACCAGAAGCACTCCGATCACACCATCGCGACTCGCTTGGCAGCCGTCAGCGACACATCCGGGACGGCGGCGCAGGTCACGAGCTTCTCGTTGACCAACGCCACGTCGGCGACCAGGTTGTCTTTGATGGCGCGCGTGCTCACGGACGTCTTGCCACAGGATCTGGCGACGATCGAGCGCGGCTTGCGGGAATTCCTGAACGGCGTCAATTCGCTGACGGACATGACTGGAGAAGACAGCGCGACACGCGGCTGGCTGCCGACGCTCTTGACCGCCGCCGCCGCGCTGTATGGTGCGGCGCAGTTCATCAGCGAGCGCAGGAAATCCACACAGGACTCCGACTTGGGCGCCGCCGGCCAGTCGTCCTGGACTTGGGTTTTGAACCTCTCGACGTCAAGCGATTCGCAAGCGTTGAGCGATTCGCAAGAGGAGTGACATGGATTCGCTCGATGCCATTTTGGAAAAGCTCAATTCCGGCGACGACGTGGCGGCCCGCCAGGTCTTCATCGCCTACGAGCCTTACTTGCGCAAGGTGGTCCGCCGACTCTTGCCCAGCGAACTGCGTGCGAAATTTGATTCCATCGACGTGGTGCAGTCCGTTTGGGGAGACATGCTCAGTCGTTTTCAAGAATGCGGGATGCGATTTGCCTCGGCCGCTCAGCTCCGAGCTTTTCTCCTGAAGGCCACGCGCAATCGGTTCATCGATCGCGTCCGCCAGCACCGCGCGGCCGTGCGCGTGGAACGGCCGTTGCACGAAACGACGGTGGACAGACAGCCGCAGTCACCACTTCCACATGCCAGTGAACTTGCCGAAGCGGCTGAACTTTGGGAACGGCTGCTGGCGTTTTGTCCCGGCGAACATCATCAAATCCTGCGGCTGCGGAGGGAGGGATTCACGCTGACCGAAATTGCTGAACGGACGGGGCTGCACGAAGGGAGCGTGCGCCGGATCCTGCGGAACCTGGCACTCCGGATCGCCTGCGAGTCGGCTGCACCGGCGGAGGTTGCGAGCTGATGAGCACAGTCACCAACCCACCTGACGGTTCGAGGGGCGACTCCAGCGGTTCCACGGATTCCGCGTCGCTGGGCGTCCAACTGGCTCGCGAACTGCGACGTCTCTGGCGGCACGGCGCGCGGCCGACGGCGGAAGAGCTGTTGAACCAACACGCCGAATTGCTGGACTCGCCCGAAGCGGCCATCGACGTGATCTACGAAGAGTACTGTCTCCGCCAGTCCGCTGGTGAGGTCGACGCCGATCAGGACATCCTCCGCCGTTTCCCGCAATGGCGCGCGCCGCTGCAGGTCATGCTGGAGTGTCATCGCGTGCTTCAGCCGAGCGGTGCCGTGCCGGATTTCCCAACGGTCGGCGACACGGTGAGTGGATTTCGGCTGGTCGAAGTCTTAGGCCGGGGGGCGCGCGGACGCGTGTATTTGGCGACGCAGACGGACTTGGCTGGCCGGCCCGTCGTGCTCAAGATCACTCCGCTTGACGGCGCGGAGCATCTGTCACTGGCTCGGCTGCAACACACCAACATCGTCCCGGTGTATTCCGTCGTGGACGACGAAGCACGGCACATCCGCATTCTTTGCATGCCATATTTCGGCCGAACAACGCTGGCGGCGGTACTGAAGTCGTTGGCCAATGCGCCGCTCACCGGGCGGACCGGCCAACACATCGTGTCGGCGATCGACGAACGGCACGAGTCATCGCCTGAGCTGGCGCACGCCGCCGCGCGGCAGATGCTCGCGCATGTGTCTTACGTGCAGGCGGCCTGCTGGATCACCGCCTGTCTGGCCGACGCGCTACAGTACGCGCACGAGCACAGCCTGGTGCATCTTGACGTGAAACCTTCGAACGTGCTCCTGGCCAGCGACGGCCAACCGATGTTGCTCGACTTTCACTTGGCGCGCGAACCGCTTCGGCATCCTGGGCCGCTCCCGGATCGCTTCGGCGGTACTCCGGCCTACATGCCTCCGGAGCAGCGTGCCGCGATGCAGGCGCTGTCGTCCGGCGTGCCGGTCGAGCAAACCGTCGATGGCCGCGCAGACATTTACGCGCTTGGCGCGATCCTCTACGAGTTGCTCGGAGGGAGGCTGCCGGTTGCTGCCAAATGCCACGGTGTTGTCAGCCCAGCGACGAAAAAGTCGCAGCACGATCCCGAACCGCTCGCAGCCCCGCGACGCTCGAAGTCAGTGCCGGTGTTTTGCGACGCCGTGCCAAGTGTGGCTGGAAGCACGGTCCGCAGACTGTGCGAAATCAATCCGCAGGTTAGCGCGGGATTGGCGGACATCGTCGCCAAATGCCTCGCGCCGCAGACGAACAACCGGTACGCCAATGCGGCAGCGCTGGCCGATGACTTGCGCAGACATCTCACGGACCAGCCGCTCATCGGCGCTCCGAACCGCAGCCTGAGCGAGCGCTGGTGGAAATGGCGGCGACGCCGGCGGAACACCGTTCGCGCCGCCGGCACCGTGGCCGTCATCACCGCCGCGGCTGCGCTCGCTCTTGCCGTTGCGTGGTCACAGATCCGACAGCTTTCCCGCGAGGCGGATCGATCCCTGGTTCAAGGACAAGCGCAACTGCAAGGCAACCAGCCCGCTGAAGCCGTTGCGACATTTGAGCACGGATTGTCATTGCTCGAAAACGTTCCGTTCCGCAGTGACCTAGCTGGTCGGCTGCGCGAGCAACTCGCCACAGCGCGGCGGCTCCGTGCTGCCGGGCAACTGCATCAGCTTGCCGATCAAATTCGCAGCCTGTATGGCACAACCGCACTGTCGCCCGATCACTTGCATCCGTTGGCAGAACTCTGCCGACAGTTTTGGCAAAAACGCCAGCAAATCGTTCAGTCGTTCGATACCCACCGAGACTCCGCGGTGGCCATCGACCTGCTCGACGTCGCGATCTTTGGGGCCGACCTGCAAGTGCAACTCGCGCCCGAGGTCGAGCGCGGCGCGGCTCGACGCGAAGCACTGCGCACGCTGGCCGACGCCGAAACGCTGTTCGGCCAGAGTGCGGTGCTCGACTACCAGCGTCATGTCTATCAAGGAAACCGCGACGCGGGCAGCACCGATCCGCTGCCAGTTCGCCGCACGGCCTGGGAACACTATGCACTCGGCCGAGCGCTGTTGAATTCCAACCAGCTCTCACGAGCGGCCGAGGAGCTCAGCGGGGCCGTGGCGCTGGACCCTGCCGGCCTCTGGCCCAATTTCTACTTCGGCCTGTGCGCCGGCCGCATGGGCCGGCACGACGAGGCGGTGGCCGCGTTCAGTGTTTGCATCGGCGCTGCTCCGGCGCTGGCCGGCTGCTTTTACAACCGCGCCGCAGCCTATACCGCACTCTCCCACACCGACCAGGCACTTCGCGACTACAACCGCGCCCTCGAACTCGATCCCACACTCGCCGCCGCCTGGTTGAACCGCGGCCTGTTGCACTACGAGTTGGGACAGAATCCCGCCGCCGTCGCCGACCTTCGCCGAGCGCTCGGACACGGTGCCGACGCCACGACCGTTCATTACGACTTGGCTCTCGTGTACTTGGCGGCCCACGACTTCACCGCTGCTCAGGACTCCCTGCGGCGAGCCCTCGCGGACGACCCCGCCCACAAACTCGCACATCGTCTGTCTGAAACTCTGCTCACAACGGACGCAGCATGCCAGGGACATCGCTAGAGAAAAAGTGTCAGAAACGAATGGCACTGCGCCGCAAAGCCTCAATCTCGGCATCCGATTGTGATTGGTTGACGTGTTGACGCCATTGACGCGGACACGAGACGGGCCATTCGCTGAGCACGGACTTCGCGAATTCCTTCCGTTGCAACCGGTGCCAGAGACTGCTCCACATCCAGCCTTCCGCACGTTTCACGAGGTTCGCTCGCAGTGCATTTCGCTCGACGTACCGGCAGACCGTGAGAAAGTGCTCGTCGGCTTACAGCACATGCTCGAACGCCCCGTAGTCTTCCGGCTTCTCAAAGATCGTCGTACGGGCATTCGCACGATTGAGAACGTGAAACACCATTCCGCCATCGTCTGCACGTTGGGCTCGTTCCATGATGGCCGAAGTCTACCAACCCGAGGCCCTGACTGTCAAATAACGGTTCCTGACACGAATGGCACTGCCGGTTGTGTCGCATGAGTTTAAGGCGGCCAGCGTGAGCGAGCGAGGCAACGGTCGTCACGTCCTTCGGTCTCGCCGCAGGGGATCGTGCGGCGGTGGTGTGCCGGGAGTGCGGTGCGCAGTTTGAGCCGTCCTCAGTTCGAGGTCGTGTTGAAGCGGAGCGACCGTCGGAG
>CAYSHJ010000425.1:0-2977 GCA_964430385.1 uncultured Planctomycetaceae bacterium | reverse complement strand
TTCCTCCATTGCCAGAGTTAAACAGGACACAAGAGCGGGGCGGCGTCAGCGCCCCGGTTTTCAGCAGCCATCATGACCACCGGGGGGCTGACGCCACCCCGCTCGCCAATTGTTTCACGAGCGCGGAGCGTGATCGCCACTTTGTGAAAGCACTCGCGCCGTGTGCCCCTCGCCGCGTTGAGCGACATCCCAAGGAGTCCCTTCCGCGACGACGCAGCCGCCACGCGAGCCGCCTTCGGGACCAAGATCAATCAGCCAATCGGCGTGGCGCATCACGTCGAGATGATGTTCGATGACAAGCACCGTGTGGCCCGCGTCAACGAGGCGCCGTAGCAGGCTCAGTAAGCGTTCGACGTCGACCGGATGCAGGCCGGTCGTCGGTTCGTCCAGCACAAATAACGTGGACGCGGTACTGTCGCGGCTCAGTTCGGTCGCCAGCTTCACGCGCTGAGCTTCGCCGCCCGACAGGGTTGTCGCGGACTGGCCCAGTCGCAGATAACCCAGCCCAACCTCACCACAAGTTCGTAGCACAGCGGCGACGCGCGGATGATGTGCGAACAATTCGGCGGCCTGTTCGCATCGCAGGTGCAACACGTCCGCGACCGTCAACCCCTGAAAGCGGACTTGCAACGTCGCTGCGTTGAATCGGGCGCCGCGACAACTCGGACAAGTCACGAACACGTCGGGTAAGAGTTTCAATCGGACTCTTTGAACGCCGCGACCGCGACAGGATTCGCAACGTCCGGACGGCGCGTTGAATTTGAAGCGGCTCGCGCGAAAGCCTCGTAGCCGAGCTTCGCGTGTCTGCGTGAACAACCGACAGACGTCGTCCCACAAGCCGGAATACGTCGCCAGATTCGACGCGGGCGTGCGGCCGAGCGGCGATTGCGTGACTTCGACCAGCCGCGCGATCTGATCAACGCCGAGCAACGTCCCGTTCGTGGTCCCGCCATCCGGCGGCTCGGTGCCAGTCATCGCGTCGTTTGACGCCCCGTTCCGCCGGAAGGCGGGACTACGAATGGCACGGCGAACCAACGGCACGAGCGCGTCGTGGACGAGCGATGTCTTGCCCGAACCGCTCACGCCGCTGACGACCGTTAGCGCGCCGAGCGGAATGCCGACACTGACGTTTTGAAGATTGTGGACGCTGACACCGGAAAGGCTCATCCAGCGCGAGGACGTTAAGTCTGTCGGTGGGGGACATCGAAGCGAGACCCACCCTACTTCCGTTTTAAGAAACCTTCCCGTGACGGATCGCGGGTCACACGCGACTTCGTCGGGAGTGCCGCACGAGATGACTCGGCCGCCGTCCGAACCGGCTCCGGGACCGAGGTCGATCAAGTGGTCGGCGTGTCGCATCACGTCGGGATCGTGCTCGACGACGAGAACCGTGTTGCCTTGATCTCGCAGGTCGTGAAGCATCGCGATCATGGCGGCGGTGTCTCGTGGGTGCAGGCCGACGGTCGGTTCGTCCAGCACGTAGCACGTGCCGGTCAACCCCGAACCGAGACATGCGGCCAGTCGAGCGCGCTGGTATTCGCCGCCCGAAAGCGTTCGCGTGGGCCGGTCCAGCGTGAGGTAGTCGGCTCCGACGCGAATCAAAAACTCCAGCCGCTGGCGTACCGCTGGCAAAGTCCGCTCGAGCACCTGGGACATCTTTTCAACATGCCCGTTCGGGTGTTGGCCAGAGCAGGTTGAAAACTTGCTCCACGAACGCACGATCTCTGCGGCTTCGCTCACCGTTTTCGAGAGGAGTTCGGGCAACGTCATCTCGGCGAGCGTGACTCGCCGCGCGAACGGATTCAGTCGCGAGCCGACGCAGTCGGGGCAAAGTTGTTGTCGCTCGCTTTGCCGCGACGTGATGAGGTCATGATCCGCGTCTTCGGTCTCGACCAAGACGCCCAATCCGCGACACGTCAAGCACGCGCCGTGCGGGCTGTTGAAACTAAACGTCCGCGGCTCCAGTTCGGTAAAGCTGACGTTGCAATCGGCGCACGCGAAGCGGCTGCTATAGGCATGGTCTTCCCAACCTTCGCCGGCTTGCACGGCCAGCACGCAGGTGTCGGCGCCGTGTCGCAACGCCAGCTCGACCGAGTCGCGCAGCCGTGCTCGCAGGCCGTCTTTCACGACGATGCGATCGACAATTGCTTCAATCGTGTGCGGCTTCGTTTTCACGAGCTGTGGCGGCTGCGAGGCTTCGAGGAGTTCGCCATCCACGCGAACGCGGACGAATCCGGCCTTCGCGATCGCTCCGAACGTCTCGCCGTGAGTTCCCTTTCGGTCGCGAGCGAACGGAGCCAGGATCATCACTTTGCGGCCGGTTTCGAACGCCAGAATCTGCTCGACAATCTCTTGCGGGCTGCACGCCGACAGCGGCTTGCCGCACGACGGGCAATGAGCTTGCCCACAGCGAGCGAACAGCAACCGCAGGTAATCGAGCACTTCGGTCGTCGTCGATAGCGTGCTCCGCAGCGAAGCGAAGCCGACGGACTGACCGACACTGATTGTCGGCGGCAAGCCATCGATGACATCGACGTCCGGCCGTTGCCACGCGGCGACTCGGCGGCGCGTGGCGCTGGCCAATCCTTCGAGATACCGCCGCTGACTTTCGGCATGAATCGTGTCGAATGCGAGCGAACTTTTGCCGCTGCCGCTGACGCCGGTGATCACCGTCAACCGTTGACGCGGAATGTCCACATCGACGCTTTGCAGGTTATGCACTCGCGCCCCACGGACGCAAATGCAGCCAGCATCGTTCGTCACATTGAGTTGGGCAGTCGGCATGTTGTTGTTTTTTGGTGGGTCTCGCCTTGCTCGGTCCACCCTACGGCTAACAGGCCAAGTGTCAGTCAAAGGTAGTCACCCGCGACGTTGCGTGGTGACAAAGTGTCAGTCAACGGTAGTCAGTGTTTGCGATGCTTGTTTGTTGGCTTGTAGTCGATGGTTTTGATCTTGGGGTGGTCATGTGGTTCACGAC
>CAYSHJ010000424.1:0-2410 GCA_964430385.1 uncultured Planctomycetaceae bacterium | reverse complement strand
CGCCGCGTCGGATCGAGACGTCGCCGCCAGTCAGAGTACGAGGGCGGCTGCGGCGATGTAGCGTTTGTGATTCATGGAGATTTTCCCTCACTTCCTCACTTCCTCACTTCTTCCGCAATACGCTCGATCGAGATGCACGTAACCGCCATCAACGTGAATGAGTTGGCCGGTCGTGTGGCTCGATCGGGGCGACAGCAGGAAGGCAACCATGTTGGCAATTTCCTCGCACGTCGTCATGCGATGGCCGAGCGGAATTCGCGATTCGATCTGCCGCCGAGTCTCTTCCGGGTTCGGAATGGTGCTCAGCCATGTCGCGTACATGGGAGTCCAACACTCGGCGACGATCACGGCGTTGACCCGGATGTCGTACTTGGCCAGTTCGACAGCCCACTCGCGAGTCAACGCGTTCCGTCCGCCGTTCGCCGCCGCATAGGCCGACGTTCCTCCTTGACCGGTCTCGGCCACCTTCGAGCCGATGTTGACGATCGCACCCTTCGACTTCTTTAACTCCGGCAACGCAAAGTGAGCCAGTTCGTAGTAATGGATCAGATTCTTTCGCAGCGACGCGAGAAATCGTTCAGTATCGCCGTGTTCCAGATTCACGCCGTCGTTGATGCCAGCGTTGTTAACCAGTCCGTCGATGCGACCGAATTTCGACACGGCGAACTCGACCGCGCCGCGGCAGTCGTCGGTCTGTGACAATTCGGCTCGCACACCGAACGCACGTCCGCCGCTGGCTTCGACGGATCGCACAACTGCGTCGTTGTCCGCAGCATTGCGGCCGATGACGACGGGAATCGCACCTTCGCCCGCGAGCAGGCGAACGACTCCTTCGCCGATTCCCTTTGCGCCTCCGCTGACCAAAATGATGTTGTTGGACAATCCCAAATCCATCGAGTGTGCCTCGCAGTTGAAGTCTGTGCGATCACTAAAAGCCGTCCTGGCCCAACGCTCCAATTTCTGCCTGGCTCGCTGGATGCTGGTGCGAGTCGTCCATGATGCGGTCATGGAAGTCATCGACCACGGCGGCGATGGAGCACACACCGCCTAAGCGTTCATCGAGCGACAACGGCGCGACGGATGGCGTGTGTGGATGCGATTCGGGCCTGAAGACTGATCTGTCCAGGCATCAACAAAACTGGAACCCTCAGTCTAAACTCCATTGTTCCCGGGGATGTCGGTCACGTTGCTACTTTTTCTCCACATTGACATATCGAAAATCTACATTGCTCCAGTCGTCCGAAAAAAAGCGGGCTCGAATTCCATACAGGTACCCCGGTTTGACTGGAATGACAACACGCTCGTGATATTCGACCCCCGGGTTTATGACATAATTCAGGTAGTACCGGAGCAAATTGTAATTTAAGACCACTCCGTCAACCTCGCCCATTTGCAAATCCCAGTCAACAATCGGTTCTGAGGGCTTCTCCGGTGTCGTCGGATGATCCTTTAAGTCGTTGTATCTAATAACCGACAACTCGCATCCCTCGCCATCGGGCTGGCGACCAGCAGCGATCTTGACTTTGCCGATGTTCCGCATCGTGATGTCAACAAGGATCGCAGACTCGTCCGCTCCGGTTCTCATTGGAGTTGCGGCGATGGCAACCACAAGGTTTTGGGCATTCGGTTGTTCCACCGTGAATTGCTGATACACCCACCAACCTCCGCCAACAATCGCGGCGATCTCAACGATCGCCTTCAGAACATCGAGTCGGCCTTTGCATGCGGAAGTCTTGCATGCGTTGTCGGATGGTCCCGGCGTTGGAATTTGTGTCTGCGTGGTCATAGGTTGTGCCAGTGAGATTGCTCTTGAAGTTGATTGCAAATAACCGGATGCCGCTTTGCCCCGCCCAACGTTTGAACCCCAACGGTTGAACTCAGCGGCGCGCGACCTAGCAGGGCTGGGTCGGAAAGCGGTGAACGATTGAAGGGGCGTAGAGTCCCTAGAATTGTCTAGGAAATCAAGGGTGATCGCTGAACACGGCTGATGCGCGCTCGATAGTCAATTGCGACGCGCGGTCTAATCACGTACGAGGAGCCTGTCCGTGAAATCGGCAAAACGTCTCGGCCTCAGCAGCCACGAGCACGGATGAGATTCCGACGCCCGAACCGGGCGAAAGAGAGGCGACAGCCAGTCGCGAACCAACTCCTGCTCCCGTTTCTCTTCCTGTTCTACGACTCGTGGACCAAGCGTTCGACCTGAAAGGAGGGTCGGACGCATGGATGCGGTCATGGTTCGAGAGTGTGGGTGTGAGGTTTGCGATTGCGGTGAAGACACAACCGTGGTTGCAGAGCATCGGCGGATGAACGTGTTGTTGGGCCGACTGGATGAGCAGCAGCGGCGTTGGTTCGTCGCGCACGAGTCACTGCGAATCGGCTTTGGCGGCGACGTGCGAATGTCGCAAGTCAC
>CAYSHJ010000423.1:0-4236 GCA_964430385.1 uncultured Planctomycetaceae bacterium | reverse complement strand
AGCAGGTTCAATCGACCGCGCACGGCCAGGATGAGAAAGTCGGCCATCTCGGGCGCGAGCGATCCTAGTTGGACCATGTCTTCAAACAGCAGTGCTCGAGAGAAGAATTTTCGTATCGAGATCGTCGGCCCCTTCAACGCCAGCGGCGGAATGACCGCATTCAGACGCGAACCATCCGGCAGCTTGGCGTCGACCATCGGCGAGACTTCGTCGATACGCCGATTCGCGCGACCGACGAGCCGATGAATCAACCGCATCAAGTGCTGCTCGTCAGCGAATTTGACGTCCGTGGCCTCCAGTATTCCACGACGTTCGATGAACACTCTTTCCGGCCCATTGACCAACACGTCGCTAACCTCGGGATCGGCCATCAACGCCTCCAACGGGCCGAAGCCGTAGATCTCGTCCATGATCTCGCGGACCATACCGTCGCGGTGCTCCGGCGGAAGCTGCACCGCCTCCATCGTGCAGAGATGTGCGGCCAGCGATCGTAGCTGAGATCGCAGATCGCACTCGCTGAGTTGTCCCGCCTTCGAGAGATCGATCGCGTCGATCATCCGCCGATGCAAATGCGTCTTCAGCCGCTGAAACGCTTGCCGAGAATCGCCGGTCGTTTTCAATGTCGCTTCCATGAGTCAGTTCCCCTCCACAGTTCTAGCTCGCTATTCACGTCTCAGTTCGACAGTCGTAATTTGTAAACGTATTTGTTGGGAGAAACGGAACACGATTCTTCGGGCGTGGCCCGACTGGGAAGACCGACGATCTCCGAGGCCACGACGGCTGATCGAGCTGTCATCACCGCGGGTTGAAAGACGATTTCACACACGCCACTCGAAACGTCGCGCACCGACATCACTCGCCCGGCGACAAAGCCGATAATTCGCAACCCTGCGGTCGTCGAGCGCGGGTCGCCGTCAACTCGATCGTAAAGCGGACAGACTCGGCTTTGACCCACAACGCCCTGCAGGGCGTCCGCCAACACCGCCGCTTCAATTCCTCGCGCTCCCGCCAACGACAACGAGCCTGAATGCAACATCAGTTCGCCGCCATATGGCTCCAAATCGGCGACGGACCAGCCGTCTCGCACCTGACGTTGCAGGTCTTGATGCGTGAGGTCTCCGGCAAGATTCATCACGAAGGCGTTGGCCACAACACCGCGATCAGCCAGTGACGGAGTCCGCAGCGTGATTTCCGGGATGCCGTCCGTATCTTCGGTCACTTGTCCGTTTGATGAGTCGAACGCAAAGCGATCCTTGCCGCGCCGCTGCTCGATAGTTTGAACCCAAGTCGCCGACAAGATGGCCAAGGGGAGCGTCGGCAGCGGCAGATTATCCACCGGCCTGAGTCCAACTACACGATTGTCAAGCGTGGCCTCCGCGATGGCAACGACGTCGCCGTTGCTCGGTGAAAACAGCGATTGCATCGGCAACCAGACGGGCGCGTCGCGATCTTGAGTGCATCGCGCGTGAACGGCGACGGTGGTTGGATGCGAACTGGTTTCCAGGAACAGCGTCTCGCCGGTGGTCTCGTCAGTCGCCAACTTTCCAAACCGAACATCGCCGTCCGCGTCCGTAATCAAGATGAGCGGTTCACCGGCGACGAAGTTCTCTAAAGCGATGCGTGCGGCTGCCAGACGGGCCTTCATCAAAAAAGCTTCGGGCTGAAACTCGTCTCGCAGCAGGTCATCGCTGGCCAATGCTCGGCCTGCGGCCAAGGCGGCGGCTTCCGCTGCCGTCTGTAATTCGACCTGAGACGTGTGCAGCCAAAGTCGATCCAGCACCAAAGCGGTTCCGCCAAAAATGGCGACGAGAGCCACGGCAAGAGCCGGAAGAAGGCTTCCAACTCGGCGTGACGCCACCGTTGGTGTTCGCGAATTCAGCCGGGAAGTATGTCGCATCGGTAGGGTATCACGGGGCGAAGACGTCATTCACTTCAAGATCATCGGCGGCGGCACTTGCGTTGGCTGGACGTTGCGTGTTGTTGTCGCGGATCAGGCGTTTGCCTTGACCGTTCCATTGCAACGTGCTTCCGGCGGTTCCTCGGTAGGCATCCGTCTCGAACGATTTTTCGGATTCAGGTTCTTGCTTCCCAACGGGCCCTTTCAAACCCAGAATCTCAAACAACGTGGCTCGATCGGCGTTATTGATCGCCACGCCCCCATCTCCGCTGCCGTCGGGATTAAATGTCAGCGAGATTGTGCCCTGATCGCGCGCGACGAGCAGTGCATTCGTCTGTTCAGTTGCCAGTTCAAGGGTCACCGAGTTGCCGGTCGCGAGCGCCAGCCCTTGACGAAAGTTCCGATTGACGGCCAACACCTTGACTCCTTTGAACAGCGTCATGCTGACGCCTCCCAACTTCGCGATGCGCGGATCAACGGTCGACGAACTCTCGCGACTCAAGACGAAATGCACGTCGACGAATTCGTTCGGCTTGATCAAGCCGTCGACCATTTCAGACGTGTTCGCGACCGGCACCGAGATCGCCTGCTTGCCCTCGCCCACGAGCAGCGGCGCGTTTTCGCCTGGCTCATACAACTGCGAGCCGCGAATCGGACTTCCCGGCTTGATGGCCTCTTTGACGACACGGCCCACGATCACACGGTTGGCCTGCAGCATGTCTTTCTTCAATTCACTGATCGGGACCGGACCCAAGCCAATATGGTTTTCCGTGATCCTCGTGCCGTGTTCGAGTGCCGCCACGGCTAATGGAAGGTTGAGTGTCGTCGGCCGAGTCGACTTCTTCTCGACGGCAGACAGCCCTTTGACGAGGTACAACCCGATCAGGCCCACCACGGCCAAGAGCATCAGCAACGTGACTTTCGCCGGAGTGAGTTTCACCGCTGATTCTCCTTCGATTTCGAAACGCAAGCTCGCGTTATTCCCGGATCATGCGAGTTTCAGATATCAACGGGCGTCCATGCAGGCTGTAGCCGATGGGCCACAACAGGTCCGGTGCCGCCGCACTCATGTCGACAGTCACGGACACCGCGACGACGTCTCCCGACTTTTCACCCAAGATCGAGTCGACTTGCAGTGAGTCGTGCAATCGAGGATTGAGCACTTTGCGCACTTCGTCTTCAATGTCTTGAATCGTCACTCCCGGAAGGGTTCCTTTGCGAGCGGCGACGCGACTGGCCTCCACGAGTTCACCGCGAGCAAAAAATAGAAACGTGAATTCGAACATCCCTAGCAGCAGCAACCCGAGAATCGGCAGCGTGAAGACCAACTCCATGCTGAGCACGCCGGTTCGGCCGCGAACTCGTTGAAGACGATCGGTCGGTCGCTTCGTGAGTCCCGACGTACTTGCTCGCGCCACGTTGATCCGCCGCATTGTCGTCGCTCACGCGAGTCGATTGTCGAGTCAGCTTAAAAACCTGGAAAAATCGGTAACTTCCACAAAACGATCAACCATGTCGCTAAGGCGACCGGCGGCGCGAATCCCATCACGCGGCGTCGCTGATGTTGAGCGGCAGTTTCTGCCACTCGTGGCTGTCCTTTCGGCTTCTTGCCGGTCGCGAGATAAGTTTCCTTGGTCTTGAATAGCCCATGTGTCAGGACTTGGTAGAGCATCACTCCGAGCGTGCCGATGATCACGAAAATCGTGCTGATCACGAGCACATAGCAGGTGGGCTTAAATCCGATCCAAACGCTCAATGCGCCCAACAACTTCACGTCGCCGCCACCGCCACCACCGATCATCCATAACACCCACAGCAATCCGAACCCAGCGGCGAAGGCTGCAGCCGCGTCGATCAGTCCGGGATGTCCAACTCCCTCTCCCAGCCCATTAAAGATCAACTGATAGACCAAGCCGACGGCAAACACCGGAATCGTGAGCTTGTTGGGAATCTTCCGCGTGCGGAGATCGAAGATCGCGGCCGCCGCCGTGAAGAGACCGACGCAGACCACGTACACAACCAATTGAACGCTCAGTTCGGGCATGACCAACCTCTTTGCGGCTGATTTTGGGGAACTGTGTGGCTCGCCGTTTCGCTCAAGCCAAGAATCGTTCGAGTGGCTGCCGAAACAAAGTCCACCGAACGTGGCAAAGATACGTCATGCTTCCAATCGCGGACGTCCCAGCTCCTCAACGGTTGTGTCTTTTCCACCCTTATGAGGATCCCTGATCCAAACGCGTTGCCCGCGCGACGTACGCAGTGCGATCAGTTCTGGTGACCTCTGCCGACAACTGCTGCATCACCGACAGAATCGCTACAAGCGGCGGCACGGCGTACGT
>CAYSHJ010000422.1:0-5758 GCA_964430385.1 uncultured Planctomycetaceae bacterium | reverse complement strand
CGGCCTCGTTGGCCCAACGACTCGCGAGCGAAGTTAGTGGTCCTGCGTAGGACCAAAAGAGAGCCGCCACAATCACCAGACATCCGCCGACCAGCGATGGTCGCAATGGCGGCCGGGCTCTCAGTCCGGAAGTCTCGCCGGCGTTGGGCGTAAGTTCTGGTGCCACCAAGTCACTGACTTCCCTTTGATTGTTGGCTGGCACAGGTGCCGAGCCTCCGTGTCGCGTCTCACGTGGTGGCGGCAAGTTGATCTTGGCGCTCGGTCGAGCCTTCGTTGTTTTTTTTCTCATCGAATTGTTGCAGTGACTTTGTCACAGCCAAGAATACGGGGCGCGGAAATCAGCCATTGGGCGCTAGCCCCGGTTCTTGCTGCACAAACCGGACGCTAGCGCGTTCCGGCACACCCGAAAATCAAGCGGTGACAAAGCACTAGCCGGACATGCCTCAGGACTGCCGCAACAGATGACGTTCAACGTGGGAGATATCGCTTGCGACGGGCGCCCCCTGCGCGCACGGAGTTCGTCCGAGGAGTCGTCTTGAAGCCGTCCAGTGCACCGGTCGAGTCAAGAAAGACCGGCGCATCAAACTGCAAATGGTCGAAGTCTCCAGATTCGAGATCCTCCGGGCCCAGCGCGACGAAGGGACTGATTTCGACGGGAGCACCGATGGGAACTTTGACGCCGACGGCCTGCAGCCACTGCGTGGCAACCTCGATCAAACGGCGGCGAACTTCTGCGGGAGAGGACTCGCCTTCATTGTACTTCAACGGCGCGAATTCCTCGGAACGCTCGGTTTCCACAATCAGTGTGCGATCGGCCAGCGGCAGAGCATCGAAAATGTATCGTTCAAACTTAAGGCCGTTTTCGTGAGCAGGCTGAACCAACTCTCCCTCGTCGTTGACGAAACGGGTTTTCTTCCGTGCCGGATGCCAAGGAAGTTCCCCGCCATCGGCGGCCAAACGCTCAAGGAATGACCGGTTGAAAATATCGATCGCCGTATTGCCCGCCCAGAACCGCAACGTCCCATCCGAATGACAAGCCGTTGACAATTCTATTGGAAGATCGCTGTATTCGATGACCTCGGTTCGTCCGTCGATCTCGACGATGACACCCACCTTCTCAGAAGCCGACTGCCTTGCAACCACCTTGGTAGAGGCCTCTGAACCGTGGGACACATGGCATCCGAGAAACACGGGATCGCAGACCCGAACGAGGGGATTGTCGATCTGGTGGTAGAACAAGTACTCAACACCGCGTCCGCGAAGCTCTTCAAATAATCCGGCGCGGTCCAAGGCCGCCAGCACACCGCCGTGGCCATCGGCGCTCAGGCTCAGTTTGCCCTTTTCTGCCAGCAACATTTGGCCCGTCTGTGAGTCAACAACCGGAATGCAACCCTGCTGAAAGAAGTACACATCTGCCGGATCGAGTCCGAAGTAGCGGTTCTCCTTGAACCAAGCCACAGTGACGTCGTGTGTGGTATCGCTCGTCATGACGAGGTACGGGATCACGGCCTGATAACGAATCGAACTGGCAAGCACCTTTTCTGCCAGTAATTGAAATAGCGTCTTGCCACTGACAGGACCGATGGGAAACATTCCCTTGGGCAACGGAAACCCCAGGCGCGTTCCCTGACCCCCGGCAGCGACCAGTACCCCGACCAGACCGCTTCGCAGGATCTCACAACCACGCAAACGAGCTGTTTCGCGCTGAGCATGCTCGGTGGGTGTGCGCGGCGTCCTCACAATGTTTGTTGGCGATAACGCTCGGTGGTCAAGCATTCGATCCGTTGATGGCGGGCGGTCGAAGTTCTCCCACAACCGTCGCATGAGCGGCCAATCCACCGTCGCCAACTGCCGGGCGAAATCGCGCAGGGTTCCATCTGACAGTTCATTCCAAAACCGCAGCAGATGCCGCTGTCCCGAGGATTCGACTTCTTGCAAAAGGGCTTCGTAATGAAATATTTCCTCCTGCCAGAGACTGCGGGGACGGAATGGTCGTTCTTGGACCTGGGAATTGTGGTTCACTATCGGTTCAACACTCGGATTGACTTTTGCTTCGAACACACGCATGCAAGCGTAAACCAGATCGCATTCACGCTTCTCGAGCTGCCAAGCGAAGGCGAACGGCAGGAGATAGTAGCCCCGACACCCCGTGGCGGGAGCCGTCGTGTCACGGAGTGCCACGGCTACTTTGGGTGAATCAATTCTTGCCGCTCGCCTACTCGATCGATTTCACTTCATAATCTTCAAGTTTGACCGAAGCCCCCTGTTGCAGGAAATTCACAGCGACGAAGAGGTAGCTCGCGGTAAGCCGTTTCAGCACGACTCCCTCCACACCCTTGAGGGGTCCCTGTGTGATGCGAACCCGAGCACCCGGTTGCAGGCGAGCTTCCAGGGTCATCGGGGCACCCAGATGTATCAACCGCTGAATCTGGCGCAGATCGTGCGTCAGTTCCAGTCCGTTCTGGACTTCCAGAGTTTGCGAGATCACGTTGGTCTGGAGTGCCCGGTATCGATCACTACCATCGCAATACATGAACAGGTAATTGCTGAATAGCGGAATGTACGACGTCCTCACCCGACCCGCGGGTGATCGGAATCGATGCGGAATGATTGGGCAGTAGTACGGAATCTCCATCGCATGCAGGCATCGCATCAGCTCCTTTTCCTGACGCGACCTTGTATACACCGCCCACCAGCGAACCTCAGCGTCGCCGCAAATGTTGTCGCGGATCAGCAGATCTTCGGGGAAGACATCGACTTCACGAGCAAGTATCGGCATGCGACTCGCGCCTTCCGGCAAACCGTCAACAGGTCATGTTGTGAACCACGCCGATCCTCGCAGATGAAGCGGCGAGATGAACGAAGGTCAGATCGGCGCGCACTCCGTTCCTTTGGGTGACATCCCGCGCCTTTGCCTCTGTGATGATTCCATCATGCAGATCCTTCTGCTGCCTAACCGCCGGATGACATCCTGCATCCTGCCCTCACCTTCCGGCTGCATCCTGCCGCTGGCAATCAATGGATTCGCTGTGAATACCCCACAGGGATCTTTTCCTACCGAAATTCCAAACCCGCCTCGCGACGTTCCGAACCGCCATCCACCGTCAACAAACCGAACGCTTCGTCGAACAAATCAAACATGCCAAACTCAGACAACGCCTCCACAAATTCCTGCTCGCCGCCTAGAAACCGCTGAGCTTGTCTGGGATCAGATTGGAAGGATTAGATCGGAAGAGAGGTTTTAAGATGTCTTCGTACCGAGGGGTATCAACAAAACCCACGTCATCCTTTGAATTTGTGCTTTTACGCGAGTGAGCGTATCTGGTTTTAAAAAACTCCCGCAACCGGCATCCGCCCGACTCAGGATTTGGAGGTCGGCGACCTGCTTGCAAGTATTCGCGAGCATCCAGATACTGTTTCTCTGCTGTTTTTCAGGGGTGTTCCACGGACCAAAGTAATGCAGCTTGCCACGAAGTTTCTTGGCCCGCTGGTGCCCATTCAGATGGGCAAACAAGGGGAAGTTGTTTCGCGGTTTATACCTCGCACGGCCAAGTCTGACACATTTGCGAGACACCCACACTGACCCGAAGCGTAAGCGAGGGCTGAGGTCACAATTCCTCGCTGACGCTTCGGGTTAGTGTCAGACACGGCCGTGCGCGGTTTAGTCGGCTTGGTCTTCGGAACGGTGAATGGCCGATCGGGCGTCGGATCGGGTATCGTCATCCAATTCCGAAGAACCGATCGATCAAGAAATCCCCAAAAAAACAGGCCAGGCCGAGTGGCGAAAGTGGCAGACGCACAGGACTTAAAATCCTGGGTTCCGAAAGGAGCGTGCGGGTTCGAGTCCCGCCTCGGCTACTGTACAAATTGCATGATCTCGCAACGAGCAGCAAGTCTCGGCATTTCTTAAACCATCCGTGCCGAGATACGGCTCGTTGCGAACCATTGCGGAGCGAATTGCTCGACGCCTGCCATCGACCCCGATGAACTGAATTCGTCTGGTTCCGTTTCCGTCGTGTGAACCGTCGTGTGAAAGCGCAACCATGTCGAAAAAACCTCCCGAATGATTCAAGGCAACCATTCGCCCGAATCGCGTTCGCCGTCAACAGCAATGGTCAACGCTGTCGCCGGGTCACTTGGCTTGTTTAGCCGCCTGCCGTGAACGTTTCTTCGGGCGTCCCTTTCTCGCTTTGGGCAATTCTTCCAATGTCCGGCCCATGTATTCGACGACCGCGCGGACGATCAGGCCCGACCGTGACTCGCCGATCTTGGCCGCGTGCTGGTCCATCGCATCCAAGACCCGCTCCGGCACCGTGATGCTCAGCCGTTTTGCGTTCATGCGAAGCTGCGAATCGTTCACGCTCACGAGTGCCCACACTCCACCCGCGAAGTCACGGTTTGACTTGTGTCTTTCGATACCGCTCGGATTCGGAACGGCTAACCCCTCGGCAATGAGTCCCTCCAAGTGCAACTCGATTGCCTCTTTGGCCCAGGCCAACGTTTCTTCCAACGTTTCACCCGCCGAAAAGCATCCGGGCAAGTCGGGCACCGTCACGCCGAAGTCCGAGTCCGAGTCTTTGTGGATCACGACGGGATAAATCATGGCGAATCACTCCAGCCCGCTTGTTTGAAAATTGACTTCAAAGTGCCCTTCGGGATGTCTCGTCTCGGATGTTGTACCGTGACCAAGCCGGACTTGGCCGGATGTTTAAATTGCCGATGCGAGCCTTTCGACCGCACTTGCACCCAGCCTTCGGCGAGCAACCGACGAATGACATCTTGACTATTCATTTTGAAATCCGTGCGGATTATATGGAGTGTTTCTGGACGAGCCAATCGTAGCCAAGTCAAAAAGATGGCTCTCGCATGGCAGCGTCAACCCCGCTCCTTCTTCAGTTCCCGTTTTGACCCAATGCACTAAACCCTACTCTTTGAGTCAGTCAACTTCTTAATTGGACTGTATGAGTTTGTCTTGGCCCTCTGCCAGCTTGCCTGGCTGGAGCCGAAGATTGACAAGCTAAGACACCGCCTCCTTTCCTCGCCTCCCCTTTCTTCCTCCGCTTGCCGCCAAAGGCGGCAAGCGGAGGAAGAAAGACGGCGATGGGGAGGGTTGCTTGCTAGCTCACCAGTCTCGTTCACCAGCCAGACAAGCTGGCTGGGGTCAACTCATACAGTCGAATTAACCACCTATCCCGCTCCAGAGGCTCTCCATCTCACGCTGAACCTGCAAACTCGATTTTCACGGCTCCACAACGACGTCAAGATGTCACGACGTTGGTGCGAGTCGAGTTTCGTGGCGCATGGCCTTAACGTTTTTTTCAGATTCTCGGAACTCGCTAACCCTTCAGCCGGTCGGCGAGTTACGGCTGGGAGACCCTGGTTTGGTGCCGTTCATAAAGAATTCATCAGCTTGACAAACTGGCCTGCCGATTTATATTGGCAACCCGTTACCGATCACTAGATATGGGGTTCAACACGTCACCAACCCACAGCTAATTGTGGTCTAAGAGCGCTTCCACTCGCTTTCTGTTCTGCCGTAAGTAGGTTACTTCCTTTCGGCAAGTCCATGGCACGAGGCCGGTAAGTACGGGTCATGACGCCCCGCGACTCACAGTTCTTTTTGGCTAAAGGAGTGCATGATGCACGATGCCAACACCCTGCTGGACGCTGATTATCTCTCCGCTTCATTGACTCGGTCGCATAACGGCAACGGCCACGCTCGCGAGGCTGCCCGAAGCAGTTCGAATGTCGGACCGCA
>CAYSHJ010000421.1:0-23981 GCA_964430385.1 uncultured Planctomycetaceae bacterium | reverse complement strand
TTCGCGAGTTGATGACTCGCGAAGAATGGTCTCCACACTCGCTCGGCGAGAAGACCGGCGGCAAGCGCGAAGGCTGGTGGGGCACGAGTCCCGGAGCGGAATCGTGGCTCGACGAGTTCATCACCTGGCGCGAGTTGGGCTTCAACATGACCTCGCACCGCGATGACTACGACCAGTACGAATCGCTGCCTGCTTGGGCGCAGGCGACGCTCGCCAAGCACGCGCGGGACCGCCGCGAACATGTCTACTCGCTGGACCAGTTCGCCGTCGCCGCAACTCATGACCCACTCTGGAATGCCGCGCAAACGCAGCTGGTTCGCGAGGGCCGAATCCACAACTATTTGCGAATGCTGTGGGGCAAGAAGATTCTCGAATGGACGGCGACCCCGCGCGATGCGCTTGATGTGATGATCGAACTCAACAACCGATACGCCCTCGATGGCCGCAACCCGAATTCGTACTCCGGCATCTTCTGGGTGCTCGGCCGCTACGACCGCGCGTGGGGACCAGAGCGTCCGATCTTTGGAACAGTCCGTTACATGAGTTCCGACAACACTCGCAAGAAAGTTCGGGTCCGGGAATACCTGAAAACGTACGGCGACTTGAAGGCGAAGGATTGACTCGCGTTTTCGTGTCTAGTGCCGAAGTACTGGCCCACTCTCCGCGATGTCCCGGCCCGCGAACTGGCCGAGATGCTGGCTCGCGTCCGCCGCCACAAACATCCTCAGCCGTTGCCGACGATCGCGTCGCTGTCACACGCCTAGAGGTTTCGCGTCGAAGCGGATCACATCGCGCGGTGCCTGAAGTTCGCGACCGACAATCTCGCTTGATCAACCAGCGCGGATGTCACCCCAGCAGCTCTTGCACGACCTTCGCGCGAGTCAAATCCGCGTCCGTCAGCGTCTCTTGGCGTCCTTCGTGGTCGAACGCCAACCGCTGGTGGTCGAGCCCGAGGGCGTGGAGCAGCGTGGCGTGGAGGTCGTGCATGGTGACGACCTGGTCGATGGATTCGTAACCGAAGTCGTCGGTGCCGCCGTGAGCGTAGCCCTGCTTGATCCCGCCTCCGGCGAGCCACATCGAAAAGCCTCGGCGGCTGTGATCGCGGCCGTTCGCTCCTTGCGAGACCGGGGTGCGGCCGAATTCGCCCATCCAGACAACCAGCGTCGAATCGAGCAGCCCGCGCATCTTGAGGTCGCGCACGAGGGCGGCGCTCGGCTGATCGATGCCGGCAGCAACGTTCTTCGTCGCGTTCGCGTTGTCGGCGTGAGTGTCCCACGGCTGGCTGAGCAGATAGACGCCGACGAACCGCACTCCTCGCTCGATGAGACGCCGAGCCAGCAGACACCGCGTGCCGTAGGCCCGCGTCGCTGGCTGGTTGAGCCCATACAGCTTGCGGGTCTCCTCCGTTTCCTGTTTGAGGTCGACCGCTCCGGGGACTGCCGCCTGCATCCGGGCGGCTGTCTCGAAGTCCCGCAGCCGGGCTTCGAGATCCGTGTTCTCCGGGAATCGAGCGGCGTGTTCTTGATTGAGTCGCGAGACGAGATTGAGTTGCCGCGTTCGAGCGGCGGCGGGGATGCGCTCCGGCGTGCGCAGGTTGAGCACCGGGGCAGAGGCGTCACCGACACTGAAGGGCGTCCCCTGATGCTGTGCCGGGAGCCAGCCTGCCGACCAGTTGAGCGTGCCGTTGATCGGCAGCCCGCCGGGGTCAGGGAGAACGACGAACGCCGGCAGATCCTGATTGCCGGAACCGAGGCCGTAGGTCAGCCAGGAACCGAAGCTCGGCCGGTCGGTGGCGAGAGGATGTCCGCTGTGAGCAATGCGGAGGGCGGTCTCGTGACAGACCGATTCCGTCGTCATCGAACGCACGAGCGTGATCTCGTCCGCGATTCCTGCGATGTGCGGAATGATCTCCGACAACCGCATCCCGCACTCGCCGTATGGCTGAAACTTGAACGGCGAGCCGAGCAAGTTCCCCGAAGCCGACGGCGACAACGTCTCGACTTTGCTCTGCCCGGGATAGGGCTTGCCATTCAGCTTCGTGAGTTCGGGTTTTTCATCGAAGAGGTCCATCTGGCTCGGACCTCCATTTTGAAACAGACACACAACCCGCTCCGCCTTCGGCGCATGATGCGGACCGACTGCCGCGGCGCGCTCCACCGCGCGTGACTCGCGCGCCGTCAGCCACGACAGCGCGATCGATCCGAGAATGCCACTGGCGGACTGACCGAGAAACGCTCGGCGTTGTGCTCGCAGTACGTCGTTGAAGAAATCCATGTGGCGATCACTCCAGAGATAAGAACGAGTTGCTGGCGAGCAGCATCCGGTGCTGATCCGCACGGGACATCCCGGTGATTCCACTCATCCGAGCTTACGTTTTGTATTCGCGAAACGATTTCATCAACGCGGCGAATGAGTTAGGCCGGTACTTCTTGAAGCCCTCTTCGTCGACGAAAACGAAGTTGTATCGGACGGCATTCTGGGCTTGGTTGATGTCGTCACACCATTGTTTGAGGCGGGCCATCTTGAGCGGCACGTCGAGGTCTTCCTGGCCTTTCGTTTCGACGATCACAACTTCGATGGCGCTGACCTTCACAAAAAAGTCCGGGTAATAGTTGGAAATGTTCCCGTCGGCGTTGACGTAGTCCAGCTTGAAGCCCACCGCGAAGTAATTCTTGGCGTAGGAGACGATCTTGTCGGGGCAGCCCTCCAGGAACGCCGCGAATTCCAACTCGAAGCCGCTGTCGCCGATGATGCGGTTGAAGACACTCAACTTCGGAATCATGAAGCCTTGATCCTTGGCGACCAACGGTCGTGTGTTGCGCAGCTTGATGCGGTCGCGGATTTCGGCGTTCCCTTTGTCTTGGACGGTGAGCGCGTTGATCGCTTTCTTGAAGCCTTCAATGATCGTCTTCGTCGCTGGTAGTTCGGAGAGGTTCCGCAGCGTGTTCGGGTCTTCCAGTTCGATGGGCTTGTCGAACAGATCGTCTTGCACGAAAGCCTTCACCTTGGGATAGAGCACGTCGTAGCCGCTGACCAAACGCAAATCCTTAATGATGGTTTGTGCGAAATAACCGATCACGCTGCGATAGTCCGCGATGCCGGCGCTGTCCAGCACGGTCGTGTGTGTCACTTGGCCGGTGGTGATGTCCTTGAAGACGATCTCGCGCTGCTGCTCGGCGGTGAATTGCTGATACGGCACTTTGGCATGGTCGCACAGCGCGGGCGTCAGCAGGTTCAGGTTCTTGTATTCCCGATAGATGCGCGCCGTCAAAACGGGGATTTCGATGTCGAGCGTGTCGATGTCCTTCTTGGTGTTTTGAGTATCCACTTCGACAACGAGCGGCGTCTTCGGGCCGGTTCCCTCGCCCATCGGTTGGCGTTCCAGCACGACACCTTCAGCCTGGATGGATTCCACGAAATCCATGAAGGCGTCGGTGCCGACGACGCTCACATATTCGGTGACGCGGCCCGGATACATCTTGCGCAAGCCGCGTCCCAGCGTTTGCTCTGGCAGGATGTTGCTTTGGGCGGCGTAAGGCCGCAGGCCGACGATGGTCGTCACGTTGCGAACGTCCCAGCCCTCTTTGAACATCATCACGGCGACGATCACTTTGTATGGGTTGTCTCGGCCATCAATGTCGTTCGCCGATTTGCGGAGCGCATCCAGTTCGTCTTTGTTCTTGCCGCTGGAGGCTTCGGAAATCTCGCCGTTGTTCTTGGTGTGAATGACGAGCACCGCGTCTTTCAAATCGGGATACGTGCCTTCCAGATACGCGGCGACGTCGTCGCAGTTCTTGGTGTCGTCGGTCATGACGAACAGGATCGCCGTCTTGTCGAGCTTCTCGTGTTCCGCGTACGCCTTCCGCCATTCAATCACGCCCAGGTTTAAGCAGTCCGCATACTTCTCCGTGAACTTCGCGCTCTGTCGTTCTTGCAGCTTGGCTCGGCTGGCTTGGTCGGGCAGCACGGGGTGCTTGACGACGTTTTGCGAGATGGCTTCGACCAACGGATAATCGGAAACGGTTTGCACGAAGATCTCGCCGTTGTTGTGCTTGGGGGTCGCTGTGACATCGACCTGCAACGACAGCGCGGAGTCCTTCTGCTTGAGCCGATTGTGGATGTCCTCGATGGACTTGAACCACGCCAGCTTGGCGTCGTGGATGTGATGCGCTTCGTCGTTCAAGACGACCAACTCTTCGATGTCGCGGACAATCATTCCGAGATCGACTTTGCTGTCGGTGGTTCCGCCGGTCGGTCGCGGCCCCAGGAAATAGTCCCTCGTGTCTTCGTCGTCCGACGACGGGATCGATTCATTGCCGGCGTACACGCGATGGATGTTCGTGAGGAAGATGTTGCCCGTCTTGCGGACGACTCGGACTTCGTCTTGGACGTGCAGGGTCAGTTGAAAATCACTGCGCCAATCGCGGCCGTCGAAGCCGTTGTCGGGCAGGACGGGATCGTGGAAGAAGATCCGCAGTCCTTGAAAGTCTCTGTAGATCCGGTCCAGCACGATGATGTTCGGAGCGATCACCAGGAAGTTTCGGGCGAGCGTCGAACCCGGCTCGTACAACTTGTGAAAGAAGCTCCAGGCCAGCACGAGGCTTAGCACTTTCGTCTTCCCGGAGCCGGTGGCCATCTTCACGACGAAGCGTCGCCAGGATTCGTCGAACATGCCGGTCGAGACGGTTCCGGAACTGTCGAACCGCAGCAGATCAAATTTGTCCTTCACGCCGATCACGTCGTAGAGGAAGACGATGGTTTCGAGCGCCTCACGCTGTGCGAAGTAGTAGCGAAACTCTTCGGCTTTCCCAACCGCTTTGGGTAAGAGATGCAGCTCGGCGAACCACCAGCGGAGCAAACTCTGGCTCGTCTCGGTCGCGCCGTCATAGCCGTTGTCGCGCCATGCCTGCACGTCCTTGCGGAGCGTCGGGACGAGCGGAGGCAGCAGCTTCTCAAAGCTTGTCGTCCGCAGCGCTTCGTCGGCCGGGAACCAGCGAATTGCTGGATCGAGGATCGCGTGTGGGTGGGAGGGAAAGTTGGGATGCAGCGCCATTACTTTTTGCCTTCCCGTTTCTTCGCGGCGGCTTCCACCTGTCGTTCGGCCCAACGCAGGACGGCTTCGGCGATGCGAATGGCGCGGCGATACTCGCGCCGCGTGACCGGGTCCGCCATGCCGGGATAGCGCGTGACCACGGCGAAGCGCGAAAGGTCGTCGGCGTCCTGAACGTATTTCGGAATTTTGACACCGATCTGAGCGAGTCGTCGAAGTAACTCGTCCAGGTCGTGAATCAAGGGAAACCGTTCGCCGCGAAGCACGAAGAGACCCTTAATCGCTTTCTCGGCGCACTGCTGCGTGTCAAAGCACAAGTCTTCAAGTAGGACATCGGGGTCGATGATTCGCGCACGAGCAAGATTGCTTTGTGCCCGATTGATCCACTCGCGAGGATCATCCATTGGAAAGCGTTCACGCTTCATAAATGATCTTCCCTTCGCGAAGCGCCGGGCAAATCACCAGGCAGTGAGTGTCACGATATCGTTCCACTTCCTCGGGAGTCACAACCACCACATCCACGGGCGCGCCCTTGCCGCGCAGCGCGCGATAGATTGCGACCGTGAGACGATTGCGGTGAAACTTGCCCCCTTTGATGACCAGCAGGTCTAGGTCACTGTCCGGCCCCATTTCGCCGCGTGCCGCGGAGCCGAACAGCACGATCTTCTCCGGATGGGCGGCTTTCACGATCCGTTGGATGATGTCGGCAAGGATGGTCGGATCGGGCTTGCCAGTCTTTTTTCTCGTGGTGGTTTTCGTTTTCATTGTCTTGCCTTTGCGTGTTCACATCGAACTGTCATTTCTCCGTGCCCTCTGTGCCTCTGTGTTTAATGATTTTGAAACACAGAGGCACGGAGGACACCGAGATGATTCGATCATTTCTTCCCACCCACCGCCACGTCCACGATCGTCATCGTGTGGTTGCCGAAGATGTCCACGACCTTCGCGGCGATCTTCAGTCGCTTCTTGTCCTTTCGTACTTGCCGAGGTTGAGGATTTCGAAGGCGCGGTAGGTCTGGTCTGCGGCCTTGCGCTGGCGTTGCACGCCGATCAGTCGTTTGCGCGTAGTGTGGATGGCGAATTTTCCCAGATCGCTGACGATCCATTTTCGTCCGAGCTTCTTCCATTGGTTCACGAGTCCAGCGCCAAACTCGCGTCACTCCAAGAAACTCGTAGCGAAGGTTCGGACGGTCAGGATTCGGGTTAAGCAAGCTCGTCAGTTGGTACGCACGCCCAGACTCGTCTTTTGCGGTGTACTTCTCTGTAACGGCAGTTCCTAAGAAATCCATGTGGCGATCACTCCAGATACAAGAACGAGTTGCTGGCGAGCAGCATCTGACAAAAATCTGCCAGCCCCCATTCAGCAGCTTGTTCTCCGGTGTATTGAGCCCGCTGTCCCGCGAGGAACTCGGCGGAGACCTGCTGCTCGGCGGCGGTCGGGGCGCGAGCGACGGCGAGCAACCACGCTCGTTGAATGAGGGCTGCATCGGTGCCATCCGTCTCGGAACTCAGCCGCTTGGCGAACGCTTCCGCCGTGACGACCGCGAAATCGGAATTGAGCAGGGATAGCGACTGCAGCGGCACGGTGGACGACGGACGCGTCGTGCAGACGGTCGCGATTGTCGGGGCGTCGAAGACCTTGAGCATGCTCAGCGTTTGCGAGCGACGTTGTTGCAGATAGACCGAGCGGCGTCGTGCTCCGGCGTCTTGCGGATTGACGACGACCTCGCCAACGGCCGTCTGTCGCGTGGCGACGTACGGGCCGAACGGCGTTGCGTCGAGTCGCCCCGAGATCGTAAGCATCGCATCGCGAATCAGCTCCGCCTGAAGTCGGCGCACCGGGAACCGCCAGTAGAGCCGGTTGTCCGGGTCCACCTCCAACGCTTGAGGGCGCGGAGCCGAGGACTGGCGATAGATCGTCGAGAGCAGGATCTGACGATGCACCGATTTCTGGTTCCAGCCCGATTGAATGAAGTCCGTGGCGAGTTCGTTGATCAGCTCGGGATGCGTCGGAGGCGAGCCGCTTTGGCCGAGGTTGTCAGTCGTCGCCACGATCCCGCGGCCGAAGTATTCGCGCCAGATGCGGTTCACATGAACTCGCGCGACGAGCGCCGCCGGACGTCCCTCCGAACGCAGCAACCAGTTCGCAAATCCGAGCCGACGGCCGGTCGTCGTCGCGTCGCTCGGCAATGCGTGTGGCTGATACTCATGCCCCGCGTCGGACAGCATCGCCAGCGCTCCCGGCTCAACGCTCGGTCCACGCAGGTGGTACAGGCCGCGTGTCAGGAGCGGGACGGTCGGCGGCTTCGTCGTCTTGTCCGTCACCCACGCGATCGCTCGCCCCGGCTCTTTCGTTCGCTGATCCTCCAGCTTCTTCCGCTGCTCGTCATAGGTCTTTCGCTGCGCTTCGATTTCCTTTCGCAACGCGGCGATATCCACCGACGTGCTCGTCGCAGCAGGGCTCCGTTCGATACGGACGTTGTCCACGACGTAGCCACGATTCGAACTGTAGAAGAACGCCAACCCGCCGTCGGGAAGATCAGCCGCCGTCACGTCGTGCGACTTCCCTTCCTGCAACCCGTCGACGACGTGCTCCAAGCGATACTTTCCTTCGCCGAGATTCGTCACCCGCACGCCGTAGTTGCGCCCAGGCACATAGCCTTGCAGGCCGATCTGCCCGTTCGGTTTGCTGTCACCGCCGGGGTAGTCGGGATAGAGCTGAGTGGAGGTCATCGGGTTGCCGTCCACCAGGATGTTTCCGCTGGCGGTTGTCCCCGAGTCATCGAAGTCGTGAGCCGCGATCGTGTAACCGATCCGCTCGGAAGGATTTTTATTTTCGACTTTGTTGTCGACCAAGTCGAACGTGGCCTGCACCCAGTCGCCGGTCTTCTCCGGAGTCCAGTCGATCGCCGTCGCCGTTGAGAGCCATGCTTCGGCCGGCCCCACGATCACTCGCAACGCACCGTCCACCACTTGAGCAGCGTTCGGAGTCGCGCTCGTCAGCGACACCGTCCCACCCGGCTTGTCGTCCCCCGGAGCCGTGTTGCTCCAGCGCGTTCGCCAGCCGTCGTCCTCGAATTTGTCTTCCAACAACAACTCCGACGGCTCGCGATGCTTTGTCAGCCAGTCGTTCAACTCGGTGCGAATCCGAGTCAGCTCGTTCTTGACCCGCTGCTCGTTCTGTTCCCACGTCTCTTTCTCACCCGGCAGGTAGGCGTAGGCGACGCGGTCCTTGGGATTCATCCAGTCCTGCGGATTGAAGGCAGGAAAGAGGACCGCTTGCAGCCGGTAGTATTCCTGCTGAGTGATCGGCTCGAACTTGTGGTCATGACATCGCGCACAGTGCGCGGTCAGTCCCAGCAACGACGACGCTGTCACTTGCACCGCTGCCTCCAGCGCCGCTCGGCGGTCGATCTCGAAGGCCTCCGGTTCCTGCACGCCGATGTCGGTCCCGTCTTGTCCGTTGCGTAGGAAGTGCGTCGCGATCAGCAGCTCGATGACCTCGGTGGTCGTCGCTGTCCCCGGACGAAACGCCGCAAGCTCATCTCCCGCAAGTTGCTCGCGCAGGAACCGATCGAACGGCTTGTCAGCATTGAGCGACTGGATGACGTAGTCGCGATAGCGGTAGGCGAGCGGCCGATCGGTGTCGGCACTGAAGTAGCCGTTGGAGTCGGCGTAGCCAGCGGCGTCGAGCCAATGCTTTCCCCACCGTTCACCGAAGCCCGGCGACGCGAGGTAACGATCGACCATCCGCTCATAAGCACCTGGCGCTACATCACCCAGGAAAGTCTCGACATCCGCTGGCGTCGGCGGCAGCCCGGTCACATCCAGACTCACGCGCCGCACGAGCACCCGTTGATCCGCGTCCGGTCCGAGCCCTAGCGAAAGTCCCTTCCGTTCCAACCGCGCCTGCACGAACCGGTCGAGCGAATTCCGTACGCGCTCCGTTTCACGCACGGCTGGCTCAGCCGGTCGCACCAACGGCAAGAACGCCCAATGCCCGGCCCCACTCGCTTCCAGCCCTGCAACTCCCTCCAGAATCCACGTCCGCAACACCGCCTTGTCGGCATCGCTTAACGCCCCCGTCGGCGGCATCTCTCCCGCCGTGACTCGCTGCCACAACAAACTCCGATCCAGCTTCCCGCTAACCACCACCGCCCCACTCTCACCGCCGCGTGAGAGACCGGACGGCGAACTCAGATCCAAACCCGCCTTCGGCTTGTTGGGCCCGTGACACTTCACGCACTGCGCTTTGAGCAGCGCTTGCACCGCCGGCGAAAACTCAGCCGCATCCGCCGCCGCCCGCAATCCATAAACCTCAACCAACACGCCGAGCACCAGCCCCGCCGCGGCCACCAGCCCAAACATTTTTCCATCGGATCGACACGACATTCAGAGACATCCCTCACAAGAACCCCGCCCGCCATCGCGACCGGACTGATCGCCGATTCATCATCACGGAAGCGCGTGGAAGCGTTGTGTCACCTTGTAACTGGTTGGCTCGGTCCCTGAAAACTCGCAGCCGCAAAATCTGCCACTCAGTGCGGCGACATCGAAACCTGAGATCATTGAGCAGGGTGTCGTGACTTGAGAACATTACACCAACGACATCAGCCACGATCCATGACAAAGGATTCGCCAATGACGACCCGACCTTGCATTCTCAGCCTGATGATTGTGGCAGTGCTCTTGTTGATTTCACTCGCAAGCCCGATCTACGGCGAAGATTTGCACGACTACTTTCATGCGGACGGACCGCTGGCTGGAACTCTGAAGAGTGACCGACCGCTGCCGCTGTATGACGCCAATCCTCAGCACCTTTGGAATCGGATGTTTTCGGCGTTCTACATTCGCCCGCGACCATTGCCGGCAAGTGATAGACAACCGGCAACGACGCGATTTGAAGGCGGCGACGTCATCGAGTTTCTAGCGTGGGGCAAGACCGAGTATTGGTCGGAGATCGATGTTTTCGAGAAGGTCAATCCACTGCTCGACGAGTTTTTGCAGCGAGCTGGCGAGACGTCGCGGCTCGACCCGCTCAAGCGAGCCGTGTTTCAGCACGACCTGTGGGCCGTTTACGATCATCTCGTCGATCAAAACATCAAACGCACGGCCGATCGGGCCACGCGAGCGCGGCGCGATGTCCTCTGTGGCAAGCTGGCGAAGTGCATTCAACGACTCGCACTGTCAGCCACCGAAGTGGCCGATTTGCCTGATACCTACGCGCTGGCCATCCAATCTGGGGCGTTCGCATCCCGCCATGATTTCGTGGCCGAGCGAAACTACCTTCCGCCGGGCCTGTTGACTCAGCCAGACACATGGATGGAAGTCGATTTCCATCAGCCGAACCTTCACGAGGACATCTCCGATCGCTTCGTCACGCTGCACGCGCAGTCTCTTCAGGGGCGATCGTACTACCGCATTTTCTACCGGTTTCCGCAGGGACGTCCGCAGGTCATCGACTATCTCAAATCGTTGAACGAGACAGGCATCGACTGGAAGCAAGCCGCCAACGACGGGTTCGTCCGGTTGAGAAAGGACGCTCCGCCGATTCCCGTCGGAACGGAAGTCGTCTTGTTGCAGCTCATGATGACCGTCAACGATCAATTGCAGCCGGTGCCAACCAAGATCGTCGAATCGTTTCAGTTTCGCGTGTTCCGCAACATCGACGGCAGCAGCGAACCCCCGACAAACACGGGCGTGGGAGTCAATGTGCTCGACTATCGCCTCAAGCGGCACTTGCTGTTTGATCGGCAACGGGCTGGAGGTCTTGAACGCGAACCGGAAGGAATGCCGCAGTATCGCGTCGCCATCGACGGCCTGAAGGGGACGGCACCGGACTGGGGCTTTGCCGATAAGTCCGTGTTGTTTCAGCAGTGCGTCGATTGTCACATGTCGCGCCGCAATGACCGTCTTGGTGTCGCGAGCATTCCATCCATCATTCACTCCGGCGGATTCGACGCGGGCGCGCAAATGGGTGTCGTTCATCCGCTCACGCCCACCGAATCAGGCGTCACCGGCCAGCGCGTCGCCAAATACAAGTCACGCCACGAAAGTTTTCGGAGAATGCTCGAGCATCTCGGTGAATAAGCACGCGAGCTTCGGTCGTGCGCGAAACAAAGGTGCCGTACCTGGGCGGAATGCGTCTGCGGTTTCGTCAATCGTTCTGGAGCCAATGATCGCCTGGCGGCGTCCGCATTATCGAACTGGCGGCCTGGCCTTTTCCCCTAGAATGTCTTGAATCACATGGCCATGCACGTCAGTCAGGCGGCGGGCGATGCCGTTGTGATAGAAGCTGAGTTGCTCGTGGTCGAGACCCAGCAGATGCAACGCCGTCGCGTGCAGGTCGTAGCTATAGCTGGGATGTTCAGCCGCATGCCAGCCGAGGTCGTCACTGGTGCCGTAGCTGGTGCCACCGTTGATGCCGCCTCCGGCGAGCCACGCGGTGAAAACGCCGGGGTTGTGATCGCGTCCTTTTTGTGAGCCTTGCATGAACGGCTGCCGGCCGAACTCGGACGTGCAAATGATGAGCGTCGAATCGAGCAGCCCGCGCTGCTTCAAATCGGTGATGAGCGCGCTGGCTCCGGTGTCGAGCACTCGGCCCCAGTAGCCGTGATCGCGGACGATGTCTTCGTGACTGTCCCAATTCGGGCGAATCTTTTTCGACGACGTGTTCTCCGCGCCGCAGAAAATCTGCACGAAGCGGACGCCGCGTTCGACCAGCCGTCGCGCGAGCAGGCACTGTCGTCCGAACGGCCCGACATCGGGATCGTCGAGTTCAAACGGCTTGAGCGTCGCCGCACTTTCGCCCGACAGATCGACCGCTTCAGGCGCACGCATCTGCAACCGCGCGGCCAACTCATAGGCCGCAATGCGAGCTTCCAGCAATGAATCCCCGCGCCGATCCGCATGGGCGACGTTGAGCGTTCGCAAGAACTCGCGACCGTCGCGTTCCGCGTCCGGTGACACGGCTAGATCCGCTGGCGGAAAGAGGTCCGCAAGGGGGGGCCGCTCTGTGGACGTCTCGACGACCGTCCCCTGATGCACGGCCGGAAGAAAGCCAGCCGACCAATTGGCTAATCCGCCTGGAGGCAGCCCGCGTGTGTCGGGCAACACAACGAACGCCGGCAAGTTTTCGCTCTCGCTTCCCAACCCGTAGGTCACCCACGCCCCCATGCTCGGAAAGCCGGGCCGGATGAACCCGCTGTTGGCCATGAACATCGCCGGCCCATGCAACGCCGACTTGCTCTGCATCGAGTGAATGAACGCCATCTCATCGACGTGGCTCGCCAGCCTTGGAAACAGATCGCTCAGCCAGCGACCGCACTCGCCATGTTGACGAAACTTCCAAAAACTCTTGGCGTAGTTACCGCCGACGCCGGCAAACGTCTGCTTCCCCAACTCGGCATCAAACGCCTCACCATGTCGCCGCTCGAGTTCCGGCTTGTAATCCCATGTGTCGACATGACTCAGCCCACCAGGGCAAAAGATCTGAATGACGTTGGTCGCCTTCGCCGCGAAGTGAGCCTTCCGATTCGCGAGTGGGTTCTTCGACGATATCGACTCGGCCGCGAGCAACCGATCGCTGTTCAGCAACGACGCGAGCGCCACGCCACCAATTCCGCCGGCGGCTTCCCAGAGGAACTCGCGGCGTTTGCATGGAACGAGCTGTCGATCGAGAGCGTCGCGAATCATGAATGGGGCTTCCGGGTCTGGAGTGGCGGGTCGCAATCGGACTGGCACTTGAAGGACTGATTTTCGGAGGCTATTCGGAGAAGTCTCTTGATCCGTGTGGAAGCTCCAATCCGTGTGCGAAGTGCGTTCGATCTGAGGGCGAACGCACTTCGCACACGGATCGGAACGCACACACGGATGATTCAGAACGAGAATCACGCATCAGTCGATATACACAAACTCGTTGGCATTCAAAAGCATTCGACAGAACTGCGTCAGATCACGAGACTGCACGAGTGACACGGCGGCGGTGGCCTCCGTCGAAGTAGGTTTGCGGCCGAAGGCCAGTTGGAACGCACGAGCCACTTGCGCGGTCGGGTCTGTACCGGCATCGGCCTTCACGCGGCCGGCGAAGTAGCCGCTCTGGCGCAGCATGAAATCGTTGTTGAGCAACGTCAGCGATTGCAGCGCCGTGGTCGTCACGTTGCGAGCAGGGACCAGGTTCGCGGGACTCGGACAATCGAGTGTCGTCAGAAACTGATGTGTCGTCGTCCGCACGGCAAAGCGATAGACGCTGCGTCGCCACAGGTCGGGCGAGTCGGGCGTGATGTAGCGATAAACCGGGGCATATTCCTCTTGGTACTCGAAGTCGCGATAGCCGGGGCCGAACATGGTGTTGTTGAGCTTGCCGCTGACGGACAGAACCGAGTCTCGCAATGACTCGGCATCCAATCGCCGCGGGTTCATTCGCCACAGGAGGCGGTTATTGGCATCGATGGCAATGGCATGTGTTGGCCGCGTCGTAGCGGAAGTCGTGAGACTTCCGTTCGTGCCGCCATGAACCGAACTCTCACGAGTTCGGCTACTCGACTCCTGACGATACGCCGCGCTCGTGCAGATCAGGCGATGAATGGCTTTCAGCGACCAGCGCTGGGCGAGCAACTCGTCGGCCAGCCAATCGAGCAACTCTGGATGCGATGGCTGGCCGCCGCCGAGTCCGAAGTCGCTGGGTGTTTCCACCAACCCGGTACCGAAGTGGTAATGCCACAGCCGATTCACGATGACTCGGCGAGTCAGTGGATTCGCGGGGGACGTGACCCAATCGGCGAGTGCTTTGCGACGGTCTCCGTCGGACGACTGCGGTGTGCCAAGTTCCGGCTTCAGACCGGTGACGCACGAAAGCGACGTTGGCGAAACCTCGTCCGCCGGTTGTTCGGGGTCGCCCCGTTTCAGCAGCCTCACCGGCAGCGGAGTTTCGGTGACGACGGCATAAACTTTCGTCGGCGTGGGAAACGCCGCGAGTTCCTTCTCCAACTCCGTGCGACGTTGTTGCAGTCGCACGAGTTCGGCCTTGTCGGCAGCAGACATCGGCGGCGATTGAGCGGCGATAAGCCACGGATCGGCGAAACAAATCTGGTCGTGCCCGATGCCGTTGCCGCCATCGGTGGACATCAATGTGAGAAACCTCGCGGCGGCCGGGAGCACCGCTTCGACCGCGAAACCGCCGTCGTCTCGGCCGATGTTTTTCTGGTTGGCCTTCAGCTCGCCATCGACGTACACGAAATAGCTCGCGCCGTTCTTGGGCGTCTGACCGAAGTACCCGGCGGTTGCGGTGAACTTCATCTCGGCGGGCGCGCCCGCGTCGCGCAGCGCGGCGAGATCAAAGGTGATGGCGGCGTTGGCGTGCAGCGACAGCAGCGTGTGGCCATCGGCCGCGTAATCGACGCCGTCGAGCTTCGTCGAGAAGTGCGAGTTCACTGGGCCGAAGCGAATCGCGTCCCACGCTTGTCCCGAAGTGCGTGGTGGCTTCATCACCGTCAGGCCGGTCGAAGAGATTTGAGTTCCGTCCGGCGCGAGATCGGGGATGACCACTCCGTCCACGAACTTCACCGTCGAGCGTGCGAAGACGTTCGGCTTGGCGCCTTCGAGGAAGCCTCGCTTCGCCGTTTGAGGCTTGCCGGTGATCAGGTCAATGCCCGCGCCCAGCTTGCCAGTGCCGAGTCCATCACCGCCGCCGACGATATCCGCCAGATCGAAATGCCGACCGCTGAGCCGAGCTTGCTCGATCCGGATTTGTTGCAGTTCGGCGTTCAGCGACTGCTTGCGAGCCGCGAGGTCTCGGACCTCGGCCGCGCTGACTTCACGCTCGCCACGTTTCACTCCTGCGAAGACGGCCGACAGACCGTAATACTCACGCTGCGAAATCGGATCGAGCTTGTGGTCATGACACCGAGCACAATTAATCGTGACTCCGCACGCCGCCGTCATCACCTGCGTCAGCATGTCGTCGAGATCGTCTGCGCGAGCCAATCGCTTCAGCACCGGACTGGGTGTTTCCGCCTGCCCGACGAAATCCCACGGACCCGCCGCGAGAAATCCGGTGGCGATGACGGCATCGGGATCGTCGGGCCGCATCACGTCGCCGGCAATCTGGTCTCGCAAGAAGTCGTCATACTTTTCGTCGGCGTTGAACGCCCGAATCACCCAGTCGCGATAACGCCACGCATTGTCGCGCCGCTGATCACGCTCAAAGCCATGCGTGTCGGCGTAATGAGCGATGTCTAACCAATGCCGCGCCCACCGCTCGCCGTAATGCGGCGAATCGAGCAGCCGATCGACGAGTTTGTCATACGCCCGCGGATCGCGATCACTTGCGAACGCTTCGACCTCTTCCGGCGTCGGCGGCAGTCCGAGCAAATCGAATGTCAGCCGCCGAATCAGCGTTCGCCGATCGGCCTCCGGCGACATCGTCAGCCCGCTCGCACTGAGCTTCGCTCTGAGAAACGCATCAATCGGATATCCGTCCGGAGTACCGGTGCTCGGCGGCGTCAGCCGTTTGATCGGCTGCCAAGCCCAATGCTCGCGCCGCTCGTCGTTCGCCGCCGCTCGATCCGCGTCCGATTCCGGCCAAACCGCTCCCGCATCAATCCATGCCTTCAACGCCGCAAGCTGCTCAGCCGTGAGCGGCTTCCCACTCGAAGGCATCCGTTCGTCATCGTTCGCGCTGGAGACTCGCCGCCACAACAGACTCTCGCCGCTCTTTCCCGCCACAATGACTGGCCCGCTCTCGCCACCACGCAGCGCCAAGCTCTTCGCATCCAATCGCAATTCCGCCTTCTGCTTGTTCGCACCGTGACAGGCAACACAGCGCGAGGAGAAGATCGGTCGAATGTCTCGTTCAAACGAAATCTCGTCAGCCCGCGCCGACGAAATTACCACCGAAGAGAACACAATGAAGAAAGCGCGCTTCATAGCTGTAACTTTGTTTCTGCAACCTTCAATGTTTGTGAGTGACCACAATGACTTCCGGGGCGACCCGTTGAGGATGTCTTACCATTTTCAACCCAATTATTCCGCCAACCGCACTCGGTTCCTAGTTCGACGACGGATTGCCGGAGCGGGACTGGGCAGCAGCCGCGCGACCGGCGTGCCGGATTTCATCGTCGATCGCCAGCTTGGCCATTTTGCAAAGGCACACCCAGACTACTTTGCAAAGGTACACCCAGCCTACGCCACCGGAGTCCGCGCGGCCTTGTCGGGGATGGTGAAAAAGTGAAATTGCCTGGGACTCCCATCGAGGACGGTTCTGATGAGAATCACGCAATCTCGCTTGAATGACCAAACTGGGCCGTAAGCGTCCGTGGTCATGGTCCCTAATTCGACATTCATTGATCCGATTCGCACAGTCTGCTTCGTGGTCGCACAGTGTTCGTGGTCGCACAGTGTTCGTGGTCGCGTGGTCGCACAGTGACAACGTGCCGTGGCATAGTCGGGGCGCTCACGTCTTTCGCCACACGGCTGTTTGAGACGTGTTGCGGACTCGGTAGGCACGCCGGCTTGGGTGCGCAACGAACCCGTTCGCACGGCTGACGCCGCCTTGTCACTCAGAAAGTGTGTGGCACGTGGAATGCTTGCCAGAGATGAGTTGGCTGACGCGACCAAAATGCGAGCAAGATTATGGCGGAGATCGATACGTATTCGTCGCGGGTTTGTGCCGGAGAACTGGGGAAGCTGCCTGCGTCGTCGAAAGGTCAACGATGAGTGACTCGGTTCGTGATCCATCTCACCCCAGCGATCTGGACGCCATCTTTCGTCCGCGCTCCGTGGCCGTCATCGGAGCCGGACGCGAGGCGACGTCCGTGTCCGGACGGTTGTTTCGGAATCTGCTGTCGTCGTTTCAAGGGCCGGTGTATCCGATCAATCCGAAGGCGTCCGAGATTGCCGGGGCGCTAGCGTTCCCGACGATTCTCGACGTGCCTGACGATGTGGACTTGGCATTCATCGTCGTGCCGGCACGGTGCGCGACAGTGGCCATTGAGCAATGTCTGCAGAAGCGAGTGCGCGGCCTCGTGGTCATCACGGCAGGGTTCTCGGAGACCGACACGGCCGGGAGGCGGCTGCAAGACGAACTGACGTCATTGGTCCGAGCAGCAGGCGTGCGGATGATCGGGCCCAACTGTTTTGGAGTGTTCAACACGGATCCGGCCGTGCAATTGCAGGGCACTTTCGGCAGCGAGTTGACTCCGCGCGGCAACATCGGCATCGGCTCGCAGAGCGGTGCGCTGGGACTCGTGATCCCCACCTACCTGCGTCAGTGGAATGTCGGAGCTTCGATGTTTGCCTCGATCGGCAACAAAGCAGACGTAAGCGAAAACGATTTGCTGCGGTACTGGCGAGACGATGCAGCCACCGACGTCATCCTGTTATATCTCGAATCGTTTGCGGACCCGAACGAGTTTCGCCGACTGGCGACAGACATCTCGCCTCACAAGCCGATCGTGGCGCTCAAGTCGGGTCGCACTCAAG
The DNA here is from genome assembly GCA_964430385.1 of uncultured Planctomycetaceae bacterium. Lineage (GTDB taxonomy): Bacteria > Planctomycetota > Planctomycetia > Planctomycetales > Planctomycetaceae > CAYSHJ01. Next base: position 6,451 of record CAYSHJ010000421.1, on the reverse strand, counting down.
CCGGCGCGCGAGCGGCCAGCAGTCACACAGCAGCGCTGGCCAGTCCTGATCGAGCTGCCGATGCGCTTTTCGCTCAAACGGGCGTGCTGCGCGTGTCCACCCTTCCGGAACTGTTTGATGTGACCACATTGCTGGCGAGTCAACCTCTGCCGCGCGGCGGGCGAGTCGCCATCCTGACGAACGCCGGCGGACCGGCGATCCTGTGTGCCGACGGGTTGTCATTGCACGGCCTGACATTGCCCGTCTTCACGCGCGAATTGCAAGCCGAACTGCGTCGCTTCCTGCGTCCGGCAACGAGTGTGGCGAACCCGATCGACCTGATCGCTTCGATCGACGCGAACGAGTATCGGCGCTGCCTGCAATTGGTCATGGACAGCGACGAGGTCGATGCCGTGATCACCATCTACGTCCCGCGAGAACCTGGCACTTCAGCCGCCGTGGCGACAGCGATCCGCGAAGTTACCGCGGCACACGGCAAGGAGAAAACGTCTCTGGCCGTGTTCATGGAATTGGGAGGCATGCCGACGGAACTGCACGACGAACAAGTTCGCGTGCCCGGCTACCTTCACCCCGAAGCTGCCGCCGCCGCGCTCGCCGCGAGCGTGACGTATGCCGAACGCCGCGCGCGGCCTCGCGGCGAAGTTTCGCAATTCACCAACATCCGCTCGGACGAATGTCGTCAGATTGTGACCATCGCCTTCCGTCGCTTGGGAGCGACCGGCGGTTGGTTGGAACCCGAGGAGGTCCAGTCATTGCTCGCGGCAATCGGTCTGCGGGTGCCGCGGTGGAGGCTGGTCCAATCGCCGGACGAGGCGGCTGAGACGGCGCGCGATTGGCAAGCGCCTGTTGTGCTCAAGGTCATCTCGCCAACCGTCTTGCACAAGACCGATGTGGGCGGAGTGATCGTCAACGTGCGCGGTGACGCGGCAGTGCGTGCCGCGTTCCAACACGCGAAGCAGGCTGCCGCTGATGCTCGCGGCGTGCTCGTTCAAGAGTACATCGCCGGCGGACACGAGACATTGATCGGGGTCACTCGCGATCCACAATTCGGCCACCTGATCACATTCGGCCTCGGCGGTGTGCTTGTCGAGTTGCTCAATGACGTTGCCTGCCGTTTACATCCGCTGACCGATCGAGACGCCGATGAGATGCTCGCCTCACTGCGGACATCGCCCGTGTTGACCGGCTATCGCGGTCGCCCCGCCGCGGATGTTGCCGCATTGCGCGATGCACTGTTGCGAGTGTCCGCGCTCGTCACCGGTGTGCCCGAAATCGCCGAAATGGACCTCAACCCGATCAAAGCCTTCGCTGCGAACGGCGGAGTCTATGCGATCGACGCCAGGATTCGACTGTCTCCTTAACGCGGCGTGGTCGCAACCAATGTGGCACGACGCTCCGCGTCGTGAATTGTGACGCGGAGCGTCGCACCACAATTTGCGTGCACGGCGTTCATAATCTACGAATGAAGACTTTATCTGCAAGTGCTTAACGCGGGCTTCGCCCGCAACGTAGCGGCGTCGCTCCGCGACGCCGATTCAATCCGAGTCGCGGAGCGACTCGGCTACGTATCGCGCGCACGGCGCGCATGATTGACAACCGAAGACTCTAAGGGCATTCGGCGGACCGATCAGCCACCTCGTTGGTTGATCAACTGGCGAAAGGCGTTCAATGCGCGCTGGATTGCTCGGCGCGACTCGACCGGCATGAGCTTTGCCGTTTGGGTGAAGCGTTCCCCCATTTCGTGGCCAAAGCCCACGTCGAGAAGCCGCATCATGAAGTGGCCGCCGATTCGAAAGTCTTCTGTGAGCGGGAAAGCCGCGCCCAACTTGTGCGACTACGCACAGTGCTGCGCGGACTTCTCGTGGCAAACGGCGAGCGCTGAATTGGATAGTCTGCCGGACGGACGTGGACTCAACATTGCCTACGAGGCGGTGGACCGCCATGCGAACGGGTCGCGAGCAAACCACGTCGCCTGGCGCTGGCTCGGCAAGTCCGGTGAGTTTCGCGACTTCACGTTCGCCGAGGTGCGTGATGCGACGAACCGGTTCGCCAACGTGCTTCGCCATCTTGGCGTGACGAACGGAGATCGCCTCTTCGTCTTGGCGGGACGAATTCCGGAGCTTTACATCGCGGCGCTCGGCACGCTGAAGAACCGCAGCGTGTTGTGCCCACTGTTCTCCGCGTTCGGGCCGGAACCGATTCGAGCCCGCATGAGTATCGGCACTCCCAAGGTTCTGGTGACCACCGAATCGCTGTATCAAAAGAAAATCGCGCCGCTCCGTGAATCACTGCCATTTCTGGAGCATGTGTTGCTCGTCGGCGACGACCGCCGGCCGACGAACCTGCCGGGCACGCATGATCTGCTGCGGTTGCTGGCCGCCGCGAGCGACCGCTTCACGATCCCGCCGACTGATCCAGAAGACCTCGCGTTGCTGCACTTCACCAGCGGCACAACTGGTCAGCCGAAGGGAGCGATGCACGTCCACAATGCGGTGGTCGCGCATCATGTCACTGGCAAGTTCGCGCTCGATCTGCATCCCGACGACATTTTCTGGTGTACTGCCGACCCTGGCTGGGTGACGGGAACCTCCTACGGCATCATCGCGCCGCTGACGAACGGCGTGACCAGCATTATCGACGAAGGAGATTTCGATGCCGAGCGTTGGTACGGAATCATCCAAAATCAAAAAGTGACCGTCTGGTACACCGCGCCGACGGCGATTCGCATGTTGATGAAAGTGGGAGCCGATGTCGCTGGCAACTACGATCTGCGATCGCTGCGATTCTTGGCGAGCGTCGGCGAGCCACTCAATCCCGAAGCGGTCGTGTGGGGACAAGAGGCGTTCGGTCAGCCGTTTCACGACAACTGGTGGCAGAGCGAAACCGGTGGCATCATGATCGCCAACTACGCGAGCATGGAGATTCGCCCCGGCTCAATGGGGCGTCCGTTGCCCGGCGTCGAGGCCGCGATCGTCGAAACGAGCGACTCCGGTGAGGTGACAGTCATCTCGCAACCGGACACTCAAGGTGAACTCGCGCTGCGACCCGGCTGGCCGTCGATGTTTCGCGGCTACTGGAACGAGTCCGAGCGGTATCGCCAGTGTTTTGCCGGCGATTGGTATCTCACCGGCGATCTCGCGAAGCGCGACCGCGACGGCTACTTTTGGTTCGTCGGACGCAAGGACGACGTGATCAAGACCTCCGGTCATCTGATCGGACCCTTCGAGGTCGAGAGCATCCTGATGGAACACCAGGCCGTTGCCGAGGCCGGCGTCATCGGCAAGCCCGACCCCGCCGCGTTTGAAATCGTCAAAGCCTTTGTCGCGCTCAAGCTGGGATTCGATCCGACGGACGAATTGCGGCGTGAATTGCTGGGTTTCGCACGCCTCCGGTTGGGGGCCGTTGTGGCTCCGAAAGAAATCGAGTTTGTGCCGTCACTGCCGAAGACTCGCAGCGGAAAAATCATGCGCCGTCTGCTGAAGGCCCGCGAACTGGGCCTCCCCGAAGGAGACACGTCCACGCTCGAAGTGAGCTAAGTCACGTGTGTTTGATCGTTCCACACTACAGGAGGTCTTTCATGAAACGTTTTACCCTGATGGCCACGCTGGCTGTTGTGACGGCCATCGCTGTCTCCGTCGTCGCGGCCGACAAAGAAAAGAAGAAACCCAAAGAGAGCAACAAGGAGCCGGTGGCCGCTCAAAAGGAGGACGAAGAGGATCGCTGGATGCATGCCAAATTAGAGACCTCTCAGCAAATCTTCGCCGGTCTGACTCGCGGCGACCTGGAAACCGTCAAGACGCGGGCGCGCGGCATGCTGGTCATCGGCGTTCTGGAGAACTGGCTGCGGAAGAATGAGTTCACCAAGAAGTCCGCCTATCAGGGACAACTGAATGCCTTCGAGTTCGCGAACAAGGAACTCATCCGGCAGGCCGAGGATGGGAATATCGACGGAACGTTGGATGCGTGGCTCCGGCTGAGTCGGTCGTGCGTCGAGTGTCACAAACTGTTTCGAGATCCGGTCAAGTGATGACTGGAATGGGAATCCTGAGTCCCAGGAAGGGGAGCGACGGTCACCAACGTCTGTCGCTCCCCCGGGCTAGCGAGTCGCGTCATGAATTCGTCAACTCCGATCGCTCGCGATCATGCTTTGTCATTGTTGTTTGAGATGCTGCGCATTCGCCGGTTCGAGGAGAAGTGCGCCGAGCTTTACAGCGCTGGCAAGATTCGCGGCTTCTTGCATCTTTACATTGGAGAAGAAGCGGTCGCGGTTGGAGCGATGCAGTCGCTGACTCCGGAGGATGCGATTGTGTCAACGTACCGCGAGCACGGTCATGCCCTGGTCCGTGGCATCTCGGCCGGAGCCGTGATGGCCGAGATGTATGGCAAGGCGAACGGTTGCAGTCGCGGACGCGGCGGCTCAATGCACCTCTTCGATGCCAGCCGACGTTTCTATGGCGGCAGCGCCATTGTCGGCGGGCATCTGCCGTTGGCAGTCGGATTGGCATTGGCCGACAACATGCAAAACCGTCAGCGAGTCACCGTGTGCTTCTTCGGCGACGGCGCGGTTGCGGAAGGCGCGTTTCATGAATCGTTGAACCTCGCCGCGCTCTGGAAGTTGCCGGTGCTGTTTGTGTGCGAGAACAACCAATACGCGATGGGGACCGCGCTCGCCCGGGCTCACTCGCGAACCGACATCCATCAGAAGGCAACCGGCTACGGAATCCCCGCCGAAGTGATCGACGGCATGGATGTGCTTGCCGTTGAAGAAGCCACGCGTCTGGCACTCGACACCGTGCGCTGCGGAGCTGGGCCGTATCTGCTCGAGGCGATCACCTATCGCTTTCGAGCGCACTCGATGTACGACGCCGAGTTGTATCGCACCAAAGCGGAAGTCGATGAATGGAAGAAACGTGACCCGATCAACCTGTTTGTGGGCCGTTCCCGCGAACTTGGCCTTTTGAATGACACCGACATCGCCGATTTGGAACAGCGTGTCGCCGCTGAGATCGCCGATGCCATCGCCTTCGCCGAGGCCGGCTCGTGGGAGCCAGTCGAAGATCTCACGAAGGATGTTTATACCCCGAAAGTTTATACCCCGAAAGAAGAAGTCCTCACGTAGCCACGCTCGCCACGGCTTGTCGAATTTCTCGTGGGATAGGCTTCCAGCCTGTCGGCAAGGTGAAAAATAGCGTCATTTGTACCCAACTCCGACAGGCTGGAAGCCTATCCCACGACTTTTTCAACACGTTCGCCAGAGCGTGGGTTGAATTATCAACAACCCCACGCTCTGGCGAGCCTGGCTACGAAATGCGCGCGAGCAAGCATGACCAAAATCACCTACCGCGAGGCCGTGAAAGCCGGACTGCGTGAAGCTCTGCAAAGCGATCCACGTGTCTTTCTGATGGGCGAAGACGTCGGCCGCTACGGTGGAGCGTACGCCTGCAGCAAAGGGTTTCTCGACGAGTTCGGCGAAGAACGCATCCGGGACACGCCGCTGTCGGAATCGACGTTCGTCGGTGCGGGGATCGGCGCGGCGTTGGGCGGAATGCGACCCATCGTCGAGATCATGACGGTCAACTTCAGCCTGCTGGCCCTTGACCAAATCGTCAACAACGCGGCGACGCTGCGACACATGTCGGGCGGACAGCTCAGCGTGCCGCTGGTGGTGCGGATGGCAACTGGCGGCGGACGGCAGCTCGCCGCGCAGCACTCACACAGCTTTGAAGGTTGGTACGCGCACATTCCCGGCATCAAGGCCGTCGCACCGGCCACGGCCAACGACGCAAGGCACATGCTCGGACTCGCTCTACGCGAGCCCGATCCGGTGTTGATCTTCGAGCATATGCTGCTGTACCCGATGGAATTCGAGTTCGACGAAGGCGCACGGCCAACGGACTTGGAACACGCCGCCGTGCGTCGTGTCGGCCGCGATGTGACGATCGTGACTTACGGCGGTTCGCTGTGGAAATGCCTGCAAGCGGCCGAGGAACTCGCGAAAACGAATGTCGACGCTGAGGTCATCGACCTCCGCTCGCTCCGGCCGCTGGACATGCCGACGGTCTTGGTGTCCGTCGCAAAAACGCATCGAGCGTTGATCGTTGACGAAGGTTGGCGGACGTGTAGCCTCGCCGCCGAGATCAGTGCGCAAATCATGGAACGCGGCTTCTATGACTTGGACGCCCCGGTCGCTCGTGTGTGCAGCGTCGAAGTGCCGATCCCGTACCCCAAGCACTTGGAAGACGCCGCGCTGCCCCAACCAGACAAGGTCATCGCCGCCGTTCAGGAGTTGATCGCGCATCATGATTGAATTCAAGATGCCTAGCCTCGGAGCCGACATGGACGCGGGGCTGCTCGTCGCCTGGCGAAAGAAGCCAGGAGATCGAGTCCAACGAGGCGATCTCATCGCCGAGGTCGAGACCGACAAAGGCATCATCGAAGTCGAAGCGTTCGC
>CAYSHJ010000420.1:0-4136 GCA_964430385.1 uncultured Planctomycetaceae bacterium | reverse complement strand
GCCACATCGTCGTGCCGTCGTTAATGACCTGCTCCTTCAGTCCCTCTCCGACTTCGCGATCAAAGACGAACCGGCCCGAGCCATCAATCAGCCGGAACGCGCTAGCGTCCGGTTTTTCGCGATCGGAACCGGACGCTAGCGCGTTCCGGCTGATCAACCGCACCTTCTCCCAGCCGAGCGATCGAGCTTTCTCGATCAGCCGTCGCGCTTCGGCGTCGACTTCGCCGCTCTTGGGTTTCGTCGCTGAGGCTTGCTCGACGATGGCCATTCGATCGGCGGGCCACGTTTGCAGTCCGGGAGCGTAGCTCGGCAAGTCCTTCAACACGCCGGTCAATGGATGCACGGTGAGAGTCGGATAGCGACCGAAGGTTCGATGCCAACTGTCGAAGACCACCGAACCGCGTTCGTAGTCGTCGGGCATCATGAACCCAGCGTTGGCGAGATAGCCGAATTCTCCGTTGCCATCCCCACCAGCCCGTAGCCACAGGCGGCTCGCACTGCCGTTTGTCGCTACGAGTCCCGGATTCATGCCGAACCAGATCGCGTCGGACACCCCGTCACCATCATCGTCCACATCGAAGTCGTAGAGTTCGTCCAGCGCGAATCTGCCGATGAACGGCTGGCCTTCAAGAGACGGACGACGGTGGCGCGATCTCCGACCCAAGGCGGCGAACTCGCCAGTCCCTAGACCGATTTCGTTTCGACGGATGCCTCGATCTGAGTTCAGATGAAGAACTCTGTTTAGGACACGGCCTTCACGTCTGGCTTTCCACACCTCTGGCTGGGAATAGGCAAGGAACAGTTCATTGACGAGGATTTCGTCTTGCACGGTACTGCCAAAGTCTGTGCGCGGAAAAACGTACCGCACTGTCGGACCGTCCGCTTCCGAAATGATGTACTTTGCCGTCGGACCGTCCGCTTCCGAAATGAAGTCTCGATCGACCGCTTCCTCGAAGTATGAGGCGTCGATGAGCGGCGAGTAGTACGGCGTCACAGGGACGTTGCTGTCCCACACCGTATTCTTCGACCCTCCGAAGAGGGCAATCTTCGGAATTGAATTGAAAGAGTTCATGCCGTTTCCGAACCGATCAATCGGCGTGAATTGCAACAATTGGTGCCTGCTGCCCCACAGACTCGAGTTCCGCATCGATAGCTCGTCGAAGTGGAGCACGCCGTTGCCGTTGAAGTCTACGCCGGAGTCGAGCACGCCGTTGCCGTTGAAGCCTTCGCTCAACAACTCCACGGGAAGACCGTTTCTGTATGACCACCCCGAATCATTCCAATAGGTGGGTCGACCCCAATAGTTCCAATTGTTCCGCGCTGCTTGGAAATGTCCCTGCTGCCACGCCGACCGACGTTGCACGACCGACTCCCATGCTTGGCGGATCGGATTGGCCGCCGCTGCGTTCGCTCGTTCGATCCGCTGGATCTCGCTCTCGATCAACCGCACCTCGGCTTGCTCGGCGCGGTTCAGGCGTTCGAGCCGTTGCAGGTCCGGGGCTGGACGCTTCTCCGTGACGTTGCGTTCGTAGTTGGTCTGCGCCGACTTCGCTCGCGATTGAGCCAGTTGCAAGCGTTCCTTCGCCGCGTCGAGCGGACTGAGTTGCGACGGTCCCTGATCGGTCACGACCGGAATCTCCGCCGGCGCGGGATACAAAGCCCAGTGGTCCTTGCGACCGCGGTCGACGTTGAATTGCTCGTACATCGCCTCGGTCTCCAGCACGAGCAGCGAGGTGAACGGCGACATCACGTACATCGCCTTGCTCAGTTCGATGATCTGCGGCTTGTGCTCGGTGGCACCGCGCGCGACGAGTCGATCAATCTCCAATCGGGCCCAAGTCCGCGGCAGATGTCCGCACTGCGAAGAAACCGACGAGCGGGGGCTGCCGTGGCGGATCAGCCGGAACGCGCTAGCGTCCGGTTCTCGCTCGAATAGCCCGTCCGAACCGGGGGCTAGCGCCCTGCGGCTCATTGAATTGCCAGGAAGATCTATGGTCTGCGAATACGTCTTGCCGTTGAGCTTCCCCGTGATCGTCACGGACTTCGGCAACGCCTGCCCTTTCGGGAAGCGAGCCACGGCGGCAAGCTCCTGCCCATGCGCGAGCGAGTTCGTGAGCAGCAGGAATTCAGGTCCAGAAGCCTCGTCTGGGGAGCGCTCGCCCTCGCTTGCGCTTCGGGTTAGTGTCGACTGCACGGCGATCTCGGTCAGTCGCGGCGCGTTGAGCGTGCTGAGCAAATCGAAGGCGCGCCACGCGACCGCTTCATCCGGATTGATCTGCGTCACATGGCCGCCACTGCGACTCGCGGCGGTCTCCATGAACGACTTCGACCACCGCTTCCCTACCGCCACGCCGATGTACCGCGCGTTCGCCGGCAGCAGCCGCACCAGCGTGTTTTCCTCACGTTCGCCAAGGACCGGAATGCCGGTCCCGAGATGCACGACAAAGACATCATCCTTGCCGCGGACTTGCTTCTGCACGGCTTTGAGCGCTTGCTCCAGATCCAACGCTCCGATCGGAGCGACGTCCGTCAGGAACTGCTGCGCCGCCGCTACATTCTCCAACGAGCACTCCACCGGCTTGCGGCGGAATGACTCCGCCTGAGTTCCCGCTCGGATGATTGAGAACTTGTCGCTGTGCTCGGCATTTTCAAGCAGCACTTTCGCGATCTGCCGCTGCGTCTCGGCCAGGATGTCATTTCGATCCGCCGAGTTCTCGATCAAGAAGATCCACTGCCGCTGCGACCGTTCCGCGCTCGCCTGCAACTCGGGTTGCTTCCGCAACATCACATACTGAAAGCCGTCTTGCTCGCAGATGGACCACGCCCGAGTGCCAACTGAGCCGGAGGGCGCTAGCCCCCGGTTTGCCGTTTGGAACCGGGGGCTAGCGCCCGCCGGCTCATCGCCGACTTCGACAACGAGATCACGATCCAACGCCGCGTACTCATCGTGACCGTCGATTAGCAGATCTCCCTGCTCTTCGCGTCCATTCAACAAGTGGGACGGCGAGTACCACTTCATCCCCGCCGCGCCCTTCACGCGCAAGTGAGCCGACCATTCCCGCACACCTTCCAAACTGTGCCCGGCCGGGAAACGATAGACGCTCTTGCCATAGTCGTTCGGCAATCGCTGCGTGTAACTCAGCAAGATCCGCTTCTCTTGGCGGGCTTCGAGCGGGAAGACGCGCATCTGAAACGTGCTCCCATCCACCCACTCCAACAACGCCGGGTCGCGCCGCGTGTGGCGGATCTGCTCGAAGACATTGCGGCCATAGTCCCGCTCGACCATGCCCCCTTCCATCAGCTTGCCATTCACATACATCGCCAACCGCGAGAGCGACGCGTCAGCCGGCAGCGGGAAGCGAAACGTCCCCTCGAGTTGCTGCCAGGTGTGATTGAAGTACGTCTGATCGATCGTCGTCCGCGCGAAGCCGTCCTCGATGTGGACGTCGATATGAAACTTCCGCAGCGACAGTTTCATCTCCTGCCCCTGCGGGTCGACGACGGTGACTGTCCCGCCGGCATGCTCGCTGGTTGGCACGACGATCGAGCCTGCCGCCGTCATCAGGTCTTTGACCCACTCGACGACATACGCCGACCGCTTCGCCGGCCGCAGTTCCACGGATTTCGACTCCGTCAGATCAGCGACCAACTCATGCCCAGCCGGGATGACTTCGTCGACGCCGCTGACCTGCACCTTGCCCTGCGTGACAACGACGCTCGTCGCCCGCTCTTGAGTCTTCACGTCGAACTTCGTCCCCAGCGCCGTCACCGTGCGATGCGGCGTCTCGACGACGAATCGCTCGGTTCTCTTGGTGGGCACCACTTCGACGAACACTTCGCCCGCCAACAGCTTCACCCGCCGCTCGCCGACGATGGCGACTTGCGACCGTTCGTTGATCGATAAGATCGAGCCATCAAGTAATGTCACCCGCCGCTTTTCACGTGGTCCAGTGCTGAGTGTCTCACCGAGCTTCACTCGCTGGATCGCCGTGTTATTTGTGAATTGCTCAGTGTGGCTCGATCGAGAACCGGGAAGGCGAGCTTTCGACGACATTAACTCTCCCGGCCGTAGCGGCGATCGCTCGACGTCATCGAACCGTTGAAACACCAGTCCGATCGCAACCAACGCCGCGCAC
>CAYSHJ010000419.1:0-1613 GCA_964430385.1 uncultured Planctomycetaceae bacterium | reverse complement strand
GCCCCACTTCAAAGGCAGTCGCGAGAACAGCGGAATCGGTGCGCCGGCTTGCATCACCAGCAAGCCGGGAACGCGACTGAAGGTCTCGTTGACCGTCGCCTCAATCCCCGTCGCGACCGAGAACAGTCCGACCATTCCCGCAATCGCCACCGTCAGCCCTAGCAACGACAACAACGACCGCGTCGGCCGGCTGAGCAGATTGCGAAAGGCAAACTTCCACATGCACACACTCCGTGGCACAGGCGGCTCGCCTGTGATGGCAGATGCAGACGAGCCGCCCACACCACAAGACAACCGAACTTTCGCGTCAACTCGCCGAAGAAAACTGATTCACATACGGCAACTGCCCGGCCGTCGCGCGAATACGGTCCTGGCCATCGAGCAATTGCCCCAAAAAATCCCACTGCCCGGTCGTCAGCGATTGCCGAGCACTCTCGGGCATCGCGACCTGGATCGACTGCGCGCCGAAACGCACCTCGCACGCGGTCAAGTCGACGGTCACCGACAACTTCGAATCAGCCTGAATCGCCACCGTGAGCTTTTCCATATCGACTCGACTGGCGCAGACCGCTGGAATGCCGAGCGACGTGCAGTTGCCGAAGAAAATTTCCGCGAAGGATTCCGCCACGATGGCCTTGATGCCCCACCGCATGAGCGACTGCGGAGCATGTTCTCGCGACGAACCACAGCCAAAGTTTCGTCCCGCCACGAGCACACTCGCCCCCTTGAATTGAGCATCGTCAAACGGATGTTTCGGGTCTTGCTTGCGATCATCCTCGAAAGCGTGCTCGCCGAGTCCATCAAACGTCACGCATCGCAAGTAGCGAGCGGGAATGATCCGGTCGGTGTCAATGTCGTTTAAAAACAACGGCACGGCGGTGCCGGTGACGAGCGTGATCTTTTGCATTCCGGAAGCCTTCAAAAGAGTCGAATCAGGATTTGGCAAATCAGGTTGGGCACCGTTCCAGAGAAGGTCGATCTCAGCTCTCAAGATCGGCAGCTTTGTCTGTATCGTCGTCCAAACTTTCTCGTGCGCGATCATGGCGTAACAGTGGATCAACAGATTTCGAAAGCCAATGATCGACTGCCATTCGGAAATGCTCTCGACAATCTGCGAGTTGCGTTTTCGGAGCGAATTCAGCGCTTCGCCGATGATTTCGAATTGCCGCTCAACGCCGGAATGCAGCAAGTCATCACGTTCGTAATCTTCAAACGTCTTGCCCTGGATAAATTGAACGACCAGCGCAGCCGCTTTCCGGATGTCATGTAGCAAAGCTAATTCCTCAGGCGGCATAGATCACCTGCCTGCTGCGTTCGATCGCCGCCCAAAAAAAGGGGTTTTCGACGGCCGCTTCTTCAACGAGATCCACGGGACGTTGAAACAGCTCCTCGAAGGCGAACTGCAACCCGAAATAGTCATCCCAGTTCGCCGACTCCTTCGGGTGAAACCGAACCAAGAAATCGACGTCGCTTCGGTCGCGATCGAAATGGTCGCTCGCGGCGGAACCAAACAGTTCCAGCCGTTCGACCCCGAATCGCTGACAAAGGTCGGCAATCTCTTTCGTTTTGTCGGCGACAAATTGGTTCATTTGTTGACGGCCAAACTCATTTCA
>CAYSHJ010000418.1:0-5833 GCA_964430385.1 uncultured Planctomycetaceae bacterium | reverse complement strand
TGCCCGGGATGCGTACACCTGCGCTTGCAAAAGGATTGACATGTATGCCGCTCCGACTTCTGCCTATGACTATGTTGCCGCCCGATGAGTCAGACCATTTCTGGATGGGGTCGTGGGGTCGATTAAATGAATTGTCGTGCGAGCGTTTCGCCGGCAGCGTGCAGCCGAGACGGCCGCACCACAGATAGCCCCGGTAACTTGGATTCCTCGCCAGAGACATCTCTTTCAATGGGACACTCGTGCGCGTCGAGCATCTCGTCGACCCAGGCGTTGGAGAACTCTCCACGTCGAACGGCAGCGACGTAAGATTCCAAGCGGTTCCGGTCGGCTTCGAGCCGCTCAAGAATTTTGGCGACCTCCGCCCGCGGAACAGCCACGATCCCCGCGGCGTCCGCCACGATCACATCACCGGGGTTGATGACGACGCCCCCGCACGAGATCGGATAGTTGATCTCGCCGGGACCACGATGCAATGGCCCCAGGGCCGTTGTGCCGCGTGCAAAGACGGGAAAATTGAGTTCTTCAATTCCCGGCATGTCACGCACGAGTCCGTCGACGATAAACCCGGCGATTCCGCGATGTTTCGCCTTCGCACAAACGAGGTCGCCGAGGACTGCGTTGACCGAGCGATCGCCGTGCCCGTCGACAACGATCACATCACCTGGTTGGGCGACATCCAGCGCCTTATGAACCATGAGGTTGTCGCCAGGAAACACACGCACGGTGCAAGCACATCCGCACAACTGATATGGCTTTCTGTTCTGGCAGCGAATCGACGAATCCAATGCATACAGCCGGTTAAGCGTATCCGAGATGTCGGGAACCTCGAATGGTCGGAATCGTTCCGTGAGGCTCGCTTCCAAACGGGGATAATCCATGCGGACGCGGAACCCGGGCCCCGGATGCAATTCCGCAGAACGTGGTTTCGTAGAGTTCTTCATGCTGAGACCTCATTTGCAGCCACAGGTTGAGTTTGAGGGTGACAGGCTTGCGCCGCCTGTCGAACGATCTCTGGAATGTCTGCGGGAGTGGCCGACAACCGCTGACCGTCCCATTTCACCACGGAAAGCATCTGCAACAGCTCCGCTGCGGCATCGATCATTCCGTGGCGCGCCTGGCAGGTGTCGGCCAAGCTCTGGATGTATTGCAACTCACCGACGCGCCGTGCGGCGTGTTGCGGGTAGGTTGGCAGCATCCTTTCAATGGCCGTCATGACGCCGGGGTAGAAATGTCGGCATCCTTCTAGAAACTGTTCCATCATCCCCGCGTTGTGCGAGAGACCCACGATTTCCAGGAACAGGGCATTTAAGCTCTTGGAGAATCCTGCAAGAAGCAATTTCATCCGAGTCGCCATCCCGATCTGGTCTCCCAGCCAGCGTACTTGCAGGATATTGCGAAAGATCGTTTCCACCTTGTTCGCAGTCCTTCCGCTCACATACATCACCCCAATTTGCTCGAGTCGCGCGGCACCACCGTGAATCGTCGCGTCGACGAAATCAATGTTCTGGCCAACAAGCATCTGCTCGATCTCTGACACGACTTCCAGACCGGTGGAGTTTGCGTCGACAAAGACAGTGCTTTCGGGGCAGAGATGGCTACGATCCGCAAATTGCCGAGCCACATCGATCGCGGCTGTTGGAAGCACGAGCGAAATCACCAGATCGCTTTCGCGAACGACATCATCCAAGCTGGAGAGGATTTCAATGTCACATTCAGCGGCACGTTCTCGCGTCCTGCCACTTCGATCAGCGCACGTCGTCACCACACGTACGCCTGATCGCCGCAATAAGCGAGCGACGGCCGAGCCGAGATCGCCGCAGTACAGGATTCCCACGACAGAAGACCGCTTTGCATTCATTGATGTCACGTCCATTTTCCAGCGATCTGCCGGTCGACGGGGAATTATCTTGGCAATGAGACGCAATTGTCGGCGAGATGGAACTCACCTCGAATGTCCCCCAGTTTACCGGGTCTATTTAGTTTTCGACCAATCTCGTCTTAAGATCGCGTGAAGCTGGGAGGGATTGGAAACAAACATTGCCTGCGTCGCCCTTTTTCGAGGAGCAAATCGCCGGCTGGCGGAATGCGAGCGTGGCTAATTTGTGAATTTGGGTGGCACGTCCTGACCATCGGGAAGGGCGTGTGGATTGTGTTGTCCTCGAATTTCCACGCCCTTCCCGATGGTCAGGGACGTGCCACCCACGACGGCAACCTTTCACCAAATGGAACTTCTAGCCCAGCCGTGGGGGTTGCGCGTTGAGGACTGGACTTTCGACCCTCGTGGAGAACGATCATGACCGCTGAAGAGATTGTGGAACAACTGAAGCAATTGGGCTCGGACGCGAATTGCGCCATGCTCAGCACATACACCATTCCTTGGGTTGCGGCAGAGAGCCCGCATGGGCGCGAATTGGCTCTGGAATGGATCGAGTCCGAGAAAGAAAACGTGGCGGCGGCCGGCTGGGCGACGCTCAGCGGATGGTTTTCCTGGAGTGGCAACTGCTACTGCTTCGGCGGATTGGCTTCCTTCACAATTGCGCCGTGCTCGTCGCTCATCACGAGGACCGAGAACTTGGTGACGGCGTCGAGATCGTTGGTGTTGAGGCTGGAATAGTCGAAGCGGCCGCGGAGGTCGGTGTAGCCGTCTTTGTAGAACCGTGATGAGCCGTCCGGACGCTGGGCGTAAACCTTCACGTACGCCTTCGCGATTGGCTTGTTGGTGTTCGCGTGCGTGACTTTCAATTGGCCGTAGTTCTCGATGAACTGCACGGCCAGCGAATTCGAGTAGTACGCCTGCGTCTTCGTCTGGCCGCCGCCGGTGATTTCGACGAGTACGTTTTTGTTGTGCAGGTCTTTGGGAAGTTCGACCTTCTTCGAGCCGGCCTTGGCTTGCGCTCGGATTGGGTTCTCCTGCGCTGGGCGCGGGTCTCCCGACCCCTGCGCTGGGCGCGGGTCTCCCGACCCCTGCGCTGGGCGCGGGTCTCCCGACCCCGCCGCTCCGCTGGACCGAAGGTCTCCGTTTTTCTCGTCGAGGTTCGAATCGCCGCCACCGTTCGCTGCGGGAGACCTGCGGTCGGGCTCAGCAGCGGGGTCGGGAGACCCGCGCCGAGCGCTCAGCTCAGCGGCGGGGTCGGGAGACCCGCGCCGAGCGCTCAGCTTGCGATCGGCGAGCGCGACTGTGTCCACGCGGTTGGGTTGGATCAGGCTGAACTGGCCGCTGAATTGTTGGACGAATGGGTTGCGGCTGAAGAGCAGTTCCACGTCCATCAGGTAGTAGCTGACTTTAACCTCGTCGAGGTTTTGATGGTTGATCGTGAGCTGTTTCGCCTCGACGGTGAAATCGAAGTTCGGGTCGGTCGCGGCGAGTTGCGTTTGTTCTTGGTTGCGGTCTTCGGTGTCGATCTTCTTCGGGCCGGCTCCGTCGATCTCGTCGAGCTGGGCCTTGATCGAGGCGAACGCTTGTCGCCAGCGGTCCACCGGGTAGTCGGTGTATTTGGTGGCGATGGCTCGCGCGAGCTTCGGGTTGTCGGTGAAGAAATCGAGGTACGCCTGGAAGTAGTCGTATTGCAGCCGAGTCGGCAGGCGTTCGGGATTCACGCGAGCGAACGTGGCCAGCGATTCCTCGATGCGGTCCTGCAACAGCAGGTCGTAGGTCACGACCATCAGGTCATCGTCGGTCAGGCTGCGTTGGTACGAAAACTCTCGCAGCGAGCGGTGATATTGCTCGTTGAACTTCGCGTTGACGATCTGGCGTTGCTGGCCGAGCCGATGTGCTCGCGCGTTGACCAGCGGTTTGTAGTCGAGGTGCTCGTAGCTGCGCCGCGCGACCGGGTCGATCGTCAGCAGCGCGCTGACCAGCCGGCCGCCGCACTCGTTGACGAGGCCGTCGCTGTGTTGCAGGAACTCGCGGGTTGCGGCGACGTGGTTGTGCTTCAGGCCGTAAGACCACAGCGTCATGTTGAAGGCGTGGCGTGTGCTCAGCAGCGAGATCGCCGCATCGAAGAACTTCGCGTCGTGCATCCGCCACGTCATGCGGTCGAGATTCAGGCCGTGGACGTTGTGGCCGTTCAAGAACTTCAGGCAGTCGTCGGCCGAGGCGTATTGCGAGACGTAATCCCAGCTCTCGGTGTCGATCTTGGTCGGCTTGTCGACGACGTTGAAGGTGCTCGGCGAGGCGAACGCGATCAGCTCGCCGTTCTTCGCGACGTGAATCGGGAAGTGCGGGAACTGCCCGGCGGCCGGGAAGTAGAAGAAGTAGTCCAGCGTCTGCGTGTGATACGGCTGCAAGTCCACATGCACGCTCTTGGTCGGCTGGCCGTTGGTGACGGGGATCGCTCCTTGCGGCACTTGCAGCAGCACTGTCAGCTTCTGCCGAGCGGACGTCGGATTCGTGACGACCACCTGGCAGCCATAGACGGTGTGAATGACGAACTCGTCGGCGACGTACTTGTCGATCTGCTCGCCGTTTTCCTGGCGATGCCGGTCGCCGTGCCGGAAGAAATTCTGGCTGACGAGGATCGGCACTTTATCGGCGGCGGGCTGAGCGGCTTTGACCTCTTCGTGGAAGACGATCATCGGGCTGCCGGCCGCGAGCGTCATCTGCGGGCCATCGAATTTCGATTCATGCTTCGCCGGCTCGAACGGCAGATCGAGCACCGCCAGCGCGAGCAGCATCTCCGAGAAGTTGCGGCTCGCGTCCGCGATGTTCGTGCTGAGGAACGGTTTTCCGCCGGCCGGATCATGCTGAGCGTAGTCGCGCCAGAACGAGTTGACCGTGATGAGAGCGGGATTCTGCTCGGCGATGGCGAGGTGGTAGTAGTTGTTCTCGGCCCATTCCTTGGTCGGGTCCATCTTGCGGTAAAACTGGCGGACGTCCGCTCGGATGCCACCAAAGAACATCGCACCCGCATCGGCCGCCTTCGCGCCATCCGAGTCAAAGTCGGCAACGCCATTCGCGAGCGAGTCCTTCTTGTCGGCCAAGGCTCCCGAGCGTTTTCGAAACGCATCTTGTGGCTTTCCATCGCGTTCGAGTCCGCGCCGCAGTCGATCGACCCCGGCTTCTTCCTTGGCCTTCTCACGAAGTCCGAGTTGCTGCTTGCCAGCCTTCTTGGCTTCGGCTTGTTCGCCAGCTATCGCCCCAAATGAGAATGCTCGATTCGCCGGAGCTCCCGCCGGAGCCCCGCCGCCACCAGCGGACGGAGCCGATTCGCTGTTGAGTTGAGTTGGCTCGAACAGCGATTCCGATTCCTTCAGTTGCCGTTCGAGATTCGATTTCAAGCCGAGGCCGTCATTGGTCTCCAGCGAACTCCCCTTCGCCGCCGTGTCGAACAGCAACAAGAACCGGTCGATGTTCGGCGGCTGCAAGCGGAACAACTCGTCGATGTGCCGCGAGGTCTTCGGCCCCTCGCCGTTGATGTGCTGGGCGAGAAACACTCGCTCGGCGACGTTGAGTTGCCCGTGAGACCACGGTTGCAGGAACGGATCGACCTTGTCGTCCAGCAGCCAGCGGTCGAGGAACGTCTTGTCCTTCTTGTTCGCGAGGTACGGCTTCACGACCGCATTGAAGAACTTCGGATCTTTCTTCGCGAGGAACACTTTCAACTCGTGGCAGGCGAACTTCGAGTATTTTTCCTTCTGCTCTTCCGGCTTCAGCTTCGGCCAGTTGAGCAGGAACGAGAACTCGGCCAACTTCGGATCGTGCGTCAGCGTCGTGAACAGCAGATAGACCCGCGCGAGACTGTCATACGCCTCGAACTTCGACGTTGCGATATCCGCCAACGTGAACGGCTGGCGGGCCCCGACCTGACTGATTTGCTTCTGCTGCGTGAAATGC
>CAYSHJ010000417.1:0-3545 GCA_964430385.1 uncultured Planctomycetaceae bacterium | reverse complement strand
TCGAGGCTTCCGGCGCCGGTGCGAATCGGAACTCCAGCCGCAGGGTGAAGTCCTTAAAGCCGGACTTGGTGTAGAGATACCCCTTCGGATTTCCCGTGCAGACGATGACATTCGCGATGGCCGACCAAGTTTGTGCGCCGTCCGGCTGCGGTTTTGCCGCAAAGACCTCAAAGTCGGTCAGCCTGAGGGATCGAAAGCTCTCTTCAGCAGTGAAATCATCGGTGGTGCTTTGGTCTGACTCAGGCGATTTGGCCGCACCAACGCAGCCACCAACACCCAGAGCAATGAACGCGCACAAAACGGTCAGCCGGATTCCTCGAGGTGACATCGACATTTGATGATGTCCTTGGCAAAGCAGGGTTTTTATCTCGCAAGACCACGTGTGCCACATTCTGCGGACGCTTCACACCAACCCGAAGCGTCAGCGAGGGTAGGGGGTAACAAGCCCTCACTTACGTTTCGGGTTAGTGTCAGACTCGACCGTGCGAGGTCTATCTCGACCACTTCGTCGGAAGAGTCAGAGCTCACGGTCAGGCGGCCGATTGTCTGACGAACAAGCGCCGTGTCGCAAGCGGGCACATGACGTTTTCGCATTGGTCGCGAGTCGCCGCAGCGACCGTTACCATGCTCGATGACCAGTCTACGCGCGTCGCCCCGGATTATTCATCGGCTCCACGCAAACCCGACGCTCCAGGGAGGGCGGAATCATGCTTCGCCCTCGCTGGCGCGTCGGGTTAGTGTGCTGCATCATTCGCCATCGAGGAATCACGACATGAAGTGGCACCTGTTCGCGATCAGTTTCGTCATGCTGGCAGCCGTGGGCTGCAATTCAAACAGTGGTTCGACAAGTGGAGGCAGCTCAAGTGGTGGCGCGTCCACGACGCCCAACGGTGCCGGTGCCGCAGCCAATCCCGCTGACAAGTCCAAGCAACTTCGCTTTGCCGTGATCCCCAAAGGGACGACGCACGAGTTTTGGAAATCCGTCCACGCCGGGGCCGAGAACGCCGCGAAGGAACTCGGCAACGTTGAAATCCTGTGGAAAGGCCCGTTGCTGGAGAATGACCGTGACGGGCAAATCAGCGTCATGCAAGACTTCGTCACCAAGAAGGTCGACGGCATTTGCTTGGCACCGCTCGATAAGCAAGCGCTCGTCGATTCGGTCAAGTACGCGCATGCGTCCGGTATTCCGGTGTTGATCTTCGACAGTGCGCTCGACGACGAAAGCGTCATCGTCAGTTACGTGGCCACCGACAACCACAAAGGCGGACAGCTCGCGGCCGAACGACTCGGTGACACTCTTGGCGGCAAGGGGAATGTGATTTTGCTCCGCTATAACCCCGGCAGCGAAAGCACCGAGCAACGTGAGCAAGGCTTCCTCGAAACGCTCAAGTCCGACTTCCCCGACATCAAATTGCTGACGTCCGACGAGTACGCCGGGACAACGCCCGAGTTGTCGCTCGATAAAGCCACGCAAGTGCTCACGAAATACAAGGCCGACGTCCACGGCATCTTCGCCGTCTGCGAACCGAACGCCGCCGGTGTGCTCAAGGCGCTCGAAGAGACTGGCCTCGCGGGCAATGTCAAGTTCATCGCTTTCGACCCGAACAAAGAGCTGATCCAAGGCATGGCCGACGGCAAAGTCCACGGCATCGTCCTGCAAGATCCCGTCACGATGGGTTACGAATCCGTGATGAGGCTCGCAGCGCACCTCAAGAAAGAATCTGTCGAGAAGCGGATCGGTACCGGCGAGTACATCGCCACGCCGGACAACATGAACACCCCCGAAATGGACAAGCTGCTCAAGCCGATGCAGTTTGAATGATTTGGTCCTCAACGACCACCGTTGTCATGGCGCGACGAAAACCAATCTGCTCTATACCAAGGAGAGCATCATGGTGAAGAAGAAATCGGTGGCTGTGGAAACCAACGAACCACTCCAGCGGCGTATGTGCGGCACCATGCAGGTACATCACTGGCTACTGGAGTGTGATCCGGATTTCCGCAAGCGCCAGGTCGAGCTGGAACATGCCTGCGGGGTGCAACTGCGAACGGCGCCGACCGCCCGGACGACCCCGTTCCAGATCACCGTCGTCGTGCATGTGCTCCACAACACTCCGGCCGAGAAAGTCTCCGCTGCCCAAGTGAAAAGCCAGATCGAGGTTCTCAATCGGGATTTTCGCGCCAAGAATCCGGATCGAAGCAAGATGCCGTCCGTCTGGAAGGGTCTGGTCACGGATGCGATGGTCGAGTTCCAACTGGCGACCAAGAGCCCGTCTGGACAAGCGACGACCGGCATCAATTATGTCCAGACGAATCAAACATCGTTTGCCGACGACGACGCGGTCAAGTTCACCGCGCGGGGCGGTGCCGACGCCTGGAATCCAAGCAATTATCTCAATATCTGGGTCTGCCGGCTCGCCGATGGACTGCTCGGCTACGCCCAATTTCCAGGGGGACCGAAAGCGACGGACGGCGTGGTGATTCTCAACACGGCGTTCGGCAGCACCGGATCGGCGCGGGCCCCGTTCCACAAGGGACGCACGACGACGCACGAGGTCGGCCACTATCTCAACCTGCGGCACATCTGGGGTGATACCGAGGATTGTTCCGGAGGCGATTTTGTGGCCGACACGCCTAACGCCGAAACTCCCAACTACGGCAAGCCCGCGTTCCCACACATCTCGTGCGGCAACGGCCCCAGCGGCGACATGTTCATGAACTACATGGATTATGTGGATGATGCGGCGATGTTCATGTTCTCGCTGGCCCAAGTGGCTCGCATGCACGTCACTTTGAACGGACCGCGCAAGAGCCTGGTCACGCCTTGAAACGGATACCGACGGGGCGCGTTGCCGGCGGCTTGGCACACGGCTGGTCAATTCGTCGTCTTGGGCAATCTGTAGCCACGGCCCTTGTGGCCGGTTTGATTTGAATTGGTTGGAATAACAAGCGGAAGCCTCATCATCCAGGCCACAAGGGCCTGGGCTACAGGTTACGTAGATTCAAGAATTCGCCAGCCGTGCGGCTTGGCAGGCAACGCCTGTGGTGTTCTCGAAGAAAGCAGGGGGGTCATGCCCTTGAACGATTCGCTGTCGCTGCTGTGTCGTCGTTGGATTCATTCGCACGAGGAAGACACCTCGACCGAGACGATTTTCCGGCCGGCTGGGTTTCCGTTTCCTCCGTCACGCGGACGAAAAGCCATCGAGTTGCGTGCAGACGGAACCTATTCTCTGGGCACCCCGGATCCCGTGGACCGTGCGTTGCAACACTCGGGAACCTGGCAACTCAACCCGAGTGACTCGATCGTTTTTCAAGCGCCGGATGGCGATACTCCGCAGCCGTGGGACATCCGCGGCATCGATCAGGAACGACTGGTTGTCAGCAAGCGGACGTGCTGAGTTCAGTAAGGACTGGTCCAAGAACAAGATCGTGTTGATCAGCCGGAACGCGCTAGCGTCCGGTTCAGTTGGAGACGCACAAACCGGACGCTAGCGCGTTCCGGCTGATTTCAGACAAATCACGGTGTTGTTCTTGGACAGGTTCTA